>CALXMJ010000075.1 GCA_944389445.1 uncultured Victivallales bacterium
CTATGGCGTCACCCCCGATCTCTTCCGAAAGCAAAGGTGAGTTTTGCGCAAATCCCTCTTTACATTTTGCGTTTTGCACGATATATTACATAAATAAAACAGTGACAGGAGAGCCGGAAACCGTGGAGAGAATATCGATATCAAGCAGTCTGGAGGATTATCTGGAGGCCATTGCCGAGATCATAGAATCGCAGGGCCATGCGCACACCAAGGAGATCGCGGAGAAATTGAATGTGAAAATGCCGTCCGTGACCAATGCGCTTCAGGCGCTTTCCTCCCGCGGACTGATCCGTTACCAGTCGCACTCCCCGGTGTTTCTGACGGCTTCCGGCGCCGAGACCGCCGCGGTGATCCGCCATCGGCACAGCGTGCTGAAAAGTTTTTTCCAGGGAATCCTGAAACTGGAAGAAAAAGAGGCGAATGACGCCGCCTGCAAAGTGGAGCATATCATTGGTGAAAAAGTGCTTTCCCGGTTTGTTCTGCTCTCCGAGGCGATTTCCAACCGCGGAGACTGCGCGGGGCTTCGCGAATATCTCCAGCAGACTCTGCCTCAGATCTGTCCGGAAACCGATGATGATCTGATCTCTCTTGACAAACTGGAAGACGGACAGTGCGGCGTGGTGGTGCGCGTGGCGGAAAATCTGCGCGGAATCAAGAAATTCGCGGATCTTGGACTGGTCAGCGGAACGCTTCTGGAAATGGAGGGGTCCGCTCCGTTCGGCGATCTTCTGCGGATCAAGGTCATGGGAAGCAGTCTCTCCCTCCGCAGCAAGGATGCCTCGCACATCTGGGTCCGGCTCGCCGAATGATCTCCACGGGAAGCGGATGCATGGTAATTTGAGCACAGGCACGATACAATGAAACGCACGTTCAAGATCGCTCTCGCGGGAAATCCGAATTGCGGGAAAACAACCATTTTCAACAGCCTGACCGGAACCCATCAGCATGTCGGCAACTATTCCGGCGTGACGGTCGAACGCAAGACCGGCATCTGCCGGATGGGTGACATCCGCATTGAAATCATTGATCTGCCCGGCATTTACGGACTCTCCTCCGCTTCCGCCGAAGAAAAAGTCGCGTTTGCGGAGCTCATGAACGATGAGATCGACCTGATTCTGAACGTCATCGACGCCGGCAATCCCCAGCGGAACCTTTCCCTGACCACCCAGCTGGCGGAACTCAATATCCCGATGGTTCTGGTCTTCAACATGATCGACGATGCCCGCCGCCGCGGACTGGAGTTCAATATCCCGATTCTGGAACGCTATTTCAGCGCGCCGATCGTGGAGGCGGTCGGTTCGACAGGAGAGGGCATCGATGAACTGAAACGTCTTCTTCTGAAGGTCCTCGGCTCCGCCGGACCGAAGCGCCCGAAACCGATTGACTACGGAGAAACGGCGATGCCCATCATCCGGGAGCTCTCTTCCGCGATCGCCGCAATGGACATTCCTCTGCTGAAACGTCTTCCTCCGCGCTACTTTGCCATCAAACTGCTGGAAAACGAGGATTCCGTCCGGAGCATTCCCCAGCTGCAGCCTCTGCTGCCTGCGGTGGACAAGTGGCGGAAGGGTATTCAGAAACGCTGCGGCGTCAGCGGCGAAACCTATATGACGGACTGCCGCTACGGAATGATCTCCGGAGCATGCCGGGAGGCTATCCGCATCAGGGAGCAGTCCCGGCATCAGTTCTCCGAAGACATCGACAGAATTGTGACAAACCGCTATCTCGGGCTGCCGATTTTCTTCATGCTGATGTTTGTCGTCTTTTTCCTGACATTTCAATGTTCGATTCCGCTGATGGACCTGATCGGGCTTGGTTTTTCCGCGCTGGCGGATCTGATCAATCATCTGTGGCCGTCGGGACATCTGGAGTATGTGCGCTCTCTGATTACGGAGGGAATCATCGGCGGGGTCGGCGGCGTGCTGGTGTTCCTGCCGAACATCCTGATCCTCTTTCTGGCGATCGCCTTTCTGGAGGGGACCGGCTACATGTCGCGCGTCGCGTTCGTGATGGATGGATTCATGCATAAATTCGGGCTTCACGGCAAGAGTTTCATTCCGATGCTGCTCGGCTTCGGCTGCACCGTTCCGGCGATCATGGCAACGAGAACCATTGAATCGGAGAAGGATCGCATAACGACGATTCTTGTTCTTCCGCTCATGAGCTGCGGCGCGCGTCTGCCGATTTACTCTCTGTTCATTCCCGCTTTTTTTGCTCCGCGTTACCAGGCGGTGATGATGTGGCTGATTTATTTCATCGGCGTTGTCCTGGCGCTCTGCTGTGCGGGACTCCTGAAATCAACCCTTTTCCGGAGCGACGACGAGGTCTTCGTGATGGAGCTCCCGCCGTACCGCATGCCCACGGTCCGCAGTCTGCTGATCTATATGATGGAGCGTTCCACAATGTATCTGAAGAAGGCTGGAACATTCATTCTTCTTGCATCGGTTATCATGTTTCTCTTCAATACCCTTCCGGAGAAGAAGGAGTATTCGAAGGATTATCCGGCTTTGACGGCGCGCGTCGAAAACGATGCTTCGCTTTCCGAGGAACAGAAACGGAAACAGACTGCGGAGTACAAGGCTGAACGGGAGAGCGAACGTCTTCAGTATTCCATTGCCGGACGGATCGGACGCGCAATGACGGTGGTCTTCCAGCCGATTGGATTCGACTGGAAGGTCTGTTCCGCACTGATCGGAGCAATCGCCGGAAAGGAGCTGTTCGTTTCCCAGCTGGGAATCCTCAATTCGGTCGGTGATTCCGAAGCGGACGCCGCAACGCTTCAGGAGAAGCTGCGGATGCAGTATACGCCGCTTCAGGCGTTCTGCATTATGCTGTTCTGCCTGATTACCATGCCTTGCGTGGCAACTGTGGCGGTCGTGCGGCGCGAGACAAATTCCTGGGGGCTGATGTTTGCTCAGATCATCGGGCTGACTCTTCTTGCCTATTTCATCACCCTGATTGTTTATCAGGTCGGGACCCGGCTGTTCTGACCAGGGGAACAGCTCCGTATATGCTGCGAAACGGCATCAGGCGTCGTGCCGGCGCTTCTGTTTCAGCGTGACGATCTCTCCCGGACGAAGTTTCAATCTGGAGCCTGTGTATCCCCGTTCGTTTTTTTCCGCGAGACTGCATCGGATCCAGCGGTAGCTGCCGTCAAGTTCGAGTGTTGCGGATTCGGAAAAATCCGGATTATAGAGACGAAGAACGGCTTCGTCGCGTTGTTCCGCCCGTTTCCATGCGGAAAAGACAACGTTTCCGTGAATTTCCAGCAGGGATTTTTCGAGCGGCAGACGTTTTGTGCCAGGCGGAAGCGAACGGAAAAAGAGTTCGGAAAGTTCCGTTTCCTGAACGCAGGGCCGTCCGGAGGTGAACTTGTGTGCGTCGGCGGAGTCGAAGGCAACCGCGGCGGGCAGAATAAATTTCCGGAATTCCGTTTCCAGCTCTGCAAGCGATGCTTCGCCCGGCCGGACCGCCAGCCGGAATTGATGCCTGCCGATCAGATTGGCTTCCGGAGCTTCCCATTCGCGGGCTTCCGCGATCAGCGGAGACTGGTTCGGATAATCGGAATTTGTGATTCTGCCGATACAGCGCAGAAGAGTCAGAGCGATGGTCCCCTCTGATCCGTGGGTATATTCGAAGAGACCGTGATTGAAGATCGCCAGCTCTGCAATGCGGATTACTCCGCTGTTCGGATTGCCTCGCGGATCGTTGTCGCTTTTCCGGATTTCGAATCCGAATGGAACCGATGCCTGCGACTCGCCGGAGTTGATTCCCGTGCGGAAGAGTATCCGCAGACGGTGAGCCTCCGAACGGTTTTCCGCCTCGATTTCAATGGAGAGATGTCTGGAATGGCGTTTCAGGGAGAAACGGACCGTCAGGAGGTTTTCGCTCTCTTCGGCTGAACGGGATCTGTGTTCGAAATCATAGGTGCGCGGAAGGCGGAAGCGGTAACGGACTTCCACGCAGTCCGCCTTGTGTTCGACCGTGATCCGGCTGCGGACGGGAATATCTATTGCCGCATCATCCGGAGCGGGGAAAAAGTTGTAGGAGTGTCCAATATCCGCCTCGTCCCGGAAGGTGACAAGATCCGGATAGCTTTTGCCGCTTCTGCGATCTTTCAGGGTCAGACGGCCTTTCCGGTCCACGCGGAATTCCAGAAATTCATTCCGGAGGGAACATTTCTCCGCCCGGTGCAAAGTCGCTCCGTGGCGCGGCCGGACCGTGTAAACACGATATCCCATTGAGGGCAGGTCTTCCGCCGGAAAACGGATCGTGAATTCCCGGCAGGGAGTCTTGCCCGGCAGATTGATCGCCGGATAACTTGTCCGCGCCCGTAGCTCTGTGGAAAGAAGCTCGAATTCGACCGTCTTCCCGGAAGGGTCCAGCAGTTCAAATGCATCCACGGATTCCTCCAAGGGGAAGTCCAGTTCGGCAGTCAGTTCCTCGCTGGAGGGCCGGGGCGAAGAATTGAATACAGCCAGCAGGTAGTCTTCCGGCGGGAAAGCGGAACGGTCGAGCCGTTCGAAGAAATGGCGGAACAGACGCTGTTCGAGTCCTTCGGTCAGATCCGCAAGACGCGCAAACCGGTTCAGGTCATCTGCATGGACTCTGGGCGTGCTGCATCCGCAGATGGAGTCATGCGGATGATTTTGAAGCAGGAGTTTCCAGGCATGACGCAGAAAGGCTGTCTCATAGAGGCTCCAGTCCTCGGCGGCGAGAGCGAGCATGACGCTCAGGGGTTCCAGTCTCCATTCGAGTTCCGCCTGTGCCCGGACATTGGCGGTCTTCAGCGGAACCCATGCGGAAAGCGTTCCGGGAAGAAGAAAGGAAAAATCGCAGTTCCTCATCTCGTCGGTGACGACGGGAAGGGTGGACGCTTCCTGCTTGACTCCGTCGAAGAAGGCACGGAGTGTCGACTGCCGGAAACCCGGCAGATGCTTCAGAATTTCCGGCAAGTCCTCCTGAGCCTCGAGATGATCTACGCCGTTCATCAGCAGCCGCCGGGAGGTTGCCGCCTCCTCATTCTGGCAGTCGACTGCATAACGAGCAAAGCGGGCGGCCCGCTCCGGATCGGCGGAAAGACGCTGGAGATTGTTGTACCAGCGGCTCAGAAAGGAGGTCAGCACGGTCGAGCCATCGGGACTCCTCCAGAAGAATTCGTTCCGGGTGTGCCGGTCGAATCCGCGTCCGAAGACGCAGCTGTCGATTCCGAACCCGGCGAGAATCTGCGGGAGCTGCCGGATCAGCCCGAACTGGTCCGGCGCATAGCCGACATCGCCGCATTTGCCGAATTCCCTTGCAATTTCGCGTCCCTTCAGCAGATTGCGGATGGTGGCTTCCCCGCTGGTCAGGAAAAAGTCGTTCTGCACATACCACGGGCCGACGCGCAGATTGCCTTTCCGGATATAATGTTTCAGAAGGGCCCGTTTTTCCGGACGGATTTCCAGATAGTCTTCCAGACAGATCGTCTGCGCATCCAGTTCAAAGATGTAATCCGGATAACGGCGGAAGATGTCCAGCAGGTGATCCAGCAGATCGACCAGGCGCAGACGGAACTGCTCAAAGGGCTGATACCATTCCCGATCCCAGTGCGTGTGGGAAATGACATGGAGATGAAGAGAACCGGTTTTCATTTCAATCTTGTTACTTCGCTTTCGGTGTGGGGGATGCTGTGATTCTGGCCGCGGGAATCCAGAGATCGCTGTAACTGCAGGAATCCCATTTCGGAGCGGTCCATGGACCGCGCGGATTGTCCTCCAGACGTTTCAGCGCCCAGATCATCCAGCCGACATCCTCTTTTGCAAAGAGTGTCAGCATTCCCGAGATGAACATGCGGCAGACGGTTTCCGTCTTGCTCCAGCCGGTCGCTCCGAATTCCGTACAGAGAACCGGAACGTTGTGTTTGTCGCGGAAGTTTGTAATGGATTTTGCCACTTCCCACGGATGATTGTCGTCCGGATAGTCGTGGAAGGTGAACGCGACGTTGTTGTATGGCGCATCGACCGTGGAGGCAACGGGCCCCCAGGTTCTTTCCATGGCGCGTGCGTGCGACCAGTCCGCATTGCCGACCAGTATGATATGGCGCTGATCCACGGCGCGGATCGCCTTGAGACAGCGGGTATACCACATCCGGGTCGCTTCCGGAGAGATATCGTGAGGTTCGTTCAGAAGTTCATAGCCGAGAACCGCCGGTTCGTTTTTGAAGAATTCGGCGACCTTGACCCAGCGTCGGATCCATTCCTGGAATCCAGCCTCGTTCCAATGAGGGACCGTCTGTTTCTGGCGGGCTTTGGCTTCATCAATTTTTGCGGTGAAATAGCCGTGGTCGTCGAGAATGACATACATGTTGTGCCGTTTCGCCGCCAGAACCACGGGAAGAATGAAGTCACGGATATGCTCATCAATATTGAGCGGGGCCTTGTCGTTGTTGTTGAAGAACCGTGTGTAGAACGAGAGACGGATCGTGTTCATGTGTCTGGCTTTGCAGAATTTCATGACCTCCTCGTCCTGAGCCGGGATGATGACGTCGCGGCAGTATCCGACTCCGACGGGGATGAAGTTCTGTTCTCCGTCTCTGCTGAGCGGCGATGTCACAAAATGGCGGCCTTTGACGCGGATCCAGGCATAATCGTCATTTGCAGGATAGCCGAACAGATACAGCGGAATGGAGTTGTCCGCGGGCGTTTTTCCCCCGCCGATCTGCGCGGATGCCGTGTTCCACTGTCCGATGGCAACGGGCGGATTTTTCCAGCGCAGTTCGAATTTACCGTTTCTGCTGCGGATCTTTTTCGAGTTGACTTTCCCTTTTGCGTCGCGGATGCTGACTGTGACATCTGCTTCCGGCTCCGAAGTGGTTCCCCGGAAAACGATCTCCTTCTGGATTTTGGTCGGATACTCGTCTGTTTTCAGCGTGACTTTCTTCGGTTTGGCAATCTCGATTCTGCGGATTTCGACCTCTCCGGGGTCTGGCGTGAAAATCAGATTCAGTGCGAATAGTTTCTTTCCGCGGGAAGGCGGCATGGGCAGGACGACTTCCTGAAACTCATTTTTCCCTTTGACCGGCATGACCGGAACGTCGCCACCGCCTCCCCACCGAGCGTGCAGAGAGACATCTTTCCCTGTTTTGAGTTCCAGGACAAGAGCGTCATCCGGGGCCCAATTGCTGTTGAGTTCCTCATGAAAACGGAAAAAGGCGCGCATGAACAGATTCAGCGGCTGTTTTTCCCGTTTCAGAATCAGCAGATCGCCCTTTTTCTGAAACGTGGTTCCATCGTGGTCATGAATGGTGATTTTATCCTTGAACGGCATCAGTGAGGTTGTCGCTCCGAGGGTCAGCGTGGTCAGTACGGCTGCACAAGCAATGAGTCTGGTTGTCATGGAAGCTTCTCCGTTTCGTTAAGCAATATAGTTCTGTTGTTCTGTTGTTTTCAGTTTTGATGATTTGTTTTGCAAATGTCGAAAAGATTCAATGTCTCCTGTAATACCATGTGTAATTCCGATAATTATGTTCTGTAATCCACTTTCCTCCGGCCATGAAACTTTGTGATTTCCATTCAGCGTGGCAGTCCACCCACAAGATATTGAGGCCGTTGTTGTGACGGCGGGAGACTCGTCTGTCTGCAAAGCCGACGTCCGTATCGCGCATCTGAAGCAGAGTGGCATATTCTTCGTATGCTGTTCCGAAATCCCACTGGGCACCGTCTATGGCATCGCCGATTAACGCTGTTTCCGAAAGCTGTTTTGTGAACATTTTGTAGGAATCCCTCGAGTCGCCTGATTTTGATATGCCGTAACTGACATAATTGTTCCATCCGAGTCCGCCGAATCGTCCCGGATAGACTCTCAGCTCATTGGCGCAGGCAGCGTTAACACCGCGAAAGCCCGGGCATCCGAATACACTGCCGAAGCCGAATCTTGGTGAACGCATGCACTTGTCTTGGGTCTCCTCTTTTTTTACGCCGCAGTAATCGGAAAGTTCGTATTTCCACTGTCCCGGGACTCCTTCATTTTTTCCTGCGGGGAGCCAGTCATTGAAATCCGATGCATATTGTATTACACCGACTCCAAGCTGTTTCAGATTGGAAAGACATTGCGCCGACTGAGCCTTGCTTCGTGCCTGATTCAGTGCCGGCATAAGAAGCGCTGCAAGAATTGCAATGACAGCAATAACGATGAGAAGCTCTATTAGAGTGAAATTGTAAGGCCTGCGGTTCCTTTTCATCCTTCATCTCCTTTTTCTTCTTTTAATTTTTTTTCCATAACTGTGAAAGCCTTTAATGATCTTCCATTCCTGTAGTGTCGGGTCGGAATTCTCTCATGGAAACGGGTTCTTCATTCCCGTTATGCATCGAATTCCGGCTTCTCTCTGAAAACTCTGTTTCTTTGCAGAAAAATTCAGATGCGGCAGAATCAGTCTTTTTTTGCTTTACTCGTGTAAACCGTATAAAATTATAGCAATTTTCCAGAGAAAGTCAAGGGGCGGAAAGAAAGTTCTCCTTTTTTTGTATATATGGGAGTCGTATTGATGATCGTGCTTCGATTCTTAAACGCGAAGCACGAATCTGCGATCCTCACATTTATCTTGGTTTCGGGTATGGAGTCGCCATGATTTTTGCCGCAGGGATCCACATGTCGCTGTATGCGCAGGAGTCGTAGCGCGGGGGATTCATTCCTGTTTTATCCACCTGATTGTAAGGGGCGCGCGGATTGTCCTCAAGCTGTTTCAGAGCCCAGATCATCCAGCCGACATTTTCTTTTGCGAACAAGGTCAGCATTCCGGCGATAAAGTGACGGCAGACCGTTTCACTCTTGTTCCAGTGGGTGGCTCCGAACTCCGTGCAGAGAACCGGGACATTGTGTTTGTCGCGGAACTCTGTAATAGATTTTGCCACCTGCCACGGATGATTGTCTTCCGGATAGTCGTGAAACGAGAAAACAACATTGTTGTAGGGTGCGTCAACAGTGGAAGCCGTCGGTCCCCATGTCTTTTCGAGTGCGCGTGCGTGCGACCAGTCCGCCGTGCCGACAAGAATGATATGTTTCTGATCCACTGCACGGATCGCCTTGAGGCAGCGGGTATACCACATCCGTGCCGCTTCGGGCGGAATATCATGCGGTTCGTTCAGGAGTTCGTAGCCGAGAACATTCGGTTCATTTTTGAAGAATTCTGCGACCTTGACCCAGCGGCGAATCCATTCGGCAAATCCGGCGTCGCTCCAGCGGGGGACCTTCTGAGTCTGGCGGGCTTTCGCCTCGTCGACTTTTGCCGTGAAATAGCCGTGATCATCGAGAATGACATAGAGATTGTGCCGTTTTGCCGCCAGTACTGCCGGGAGAATGAAATCCCGGATATGTTCCTCAATCTCAAGAGGCTCCGAGTCGCGGTTGTTGAAGAAGCGTGTGTAGAAGGGGAGTCGGATGGTATTCAGATTCCGGTCTTTGCAGAACTTCATCACCTCGTCATCCTGCGCGGGGATAATGACGTCGCGGGCATAACCGATCCCGACCGGGACAAACATTCGCTCGCCGTCCCTGCTTTCCGGTGACGTCATGATGTGTTTCCCTTTGACTTTCAGCCATGCATGGCTGTCGTCGGCGCGATACCCGAAAATCCGCAGCGGAATAGAGGTTTCCGAAGGCGCGCCTGCCGTCCCTGTCTGAGCATATGCAGTGTTCCAGAGTCCGATATTGATGGGCGGCCGTTTCCATTTCAGTTCAAAACGGCCGTTTTTGCTTTTGACTTTTTTCGTCTTGACTTCGCCGCGGGAATTGCGGATGCAGATGGTGACATCGGCATCCGGAGTGTCGGTGGTCCCTTTGAAGAAAAGTTCATTTTGCGCTTTTACAGGATCCCCCTCGGTAAAGAGTGTGATCTTCCTGGGTTTTTCAATGGCGATTTTCCGGATTTCAACCGATCCCGGATTGGGAGTGAAGTGCAGCTCCAGACTCATCAGCTGTTTTCCCCGGGTATTCGGCAGAGGCACGACGACTTCCTGGAACTCTTTTCCTGCTTTGATCATGACGTCCGGAGTGTGGCAGAGACGTTTATCCGTTTTGCGCCAGCGGGTGCGCAGAGAGAGATCCTGATCCGTTTTCATCACAAGGACAAGAGCGTCGTTGGTGGCGAACGAGCCGTCAAGCGGCTCCTGGAAGCGGAGCAGACCGCGCAAAAAATGCTGGACTCCCGGTTTTTCCTGTTTCAGAAGCATGAGTTCACCCTGTTTCCGGAAGGAGGCCCCATCGGCTCCGTGGATGCTGATTTTGCCTTTTTCGGGCATCAGAGAGGCTCCGCTGAGAGAAAGGGCCGTCAACGCTGCCATGCAGGTGATGAGTGTTGTTTTCATGAGAAAGTCCTTTTTCTTTTCGCGTTAATTATGTATGGAGTAGTACCAATATTTATAATTTCTTTTCGTAGTCATTTCGAACTGTTTCTTCCAACTTGCATGTCCGTCCCCCCAAAGAAGATTGAGTCCGCGGTTATGACGACGCGAAACACGCATGTCAATATTTGCGACATCCGAGTCGCTGCGTATATGAAGCAGGATGGCGAAGTCTCCCCAGCTGCTGAAAATCCACTGAGAAGCATCAACGGTGTCACCGGCCAGAGCGGTTTCAGAAGGAAGTCGTTTCAAATCCCTGAACGATCTCCTGTCATTTACATTATAACTTATGTTATCATTCCATCCAAGTCCGCCGAATCGTCCCGGAGCGGATTTCAGCGTAGAGGCAAGTGCGCTGCCGATTCCTTTGAACCCGTCACATCCGAATACACTGCCGAATCCGTATTTTGTTGACTTCATGGCATCGTCATAGGATGCCTCCTTTTTGACTCCGCAATATTCCGACAGTTCATATTTCCACTGACCTGCCATGCCTCCGCTGTTTTTGCCGGCCGGAAACCACTCGTTGAAGTCAGCAGCATACTGTGTAACGCCGATTCCGATCTGCTTCAGATTGGAAAGACATTTCGCCTCCTGCGCTTTGCTTCTCGCCTGATTCAATGCCGGGAGCAGAAGAGCCGCCAGAATTGCAATGATAGCAATGACAACCAGGAGCTCTATCAATGTGAAACAGACGAAGACCGATTTTCCCTTCATGACACTTCTCCTTTTTCTAATCCTTTTGTCGGTCCATGGCTTTTGCGCAGGACCAGTTTGTTTTCAAAAATATGGCTCCGGGCATTGTCGGAGGGGTTCCCTGATTTCAGGAGGAACATGGTGCATCGGCACATTTCCTCGATCGGATGTTCGAACGTGGTCAGCGGGACAGGCAGCCAGCCGGAATAGGGCGAGCCGCTGAATCCGATCAGCGCGATGTCGTCCGGGACCCGGATTCCGTAATCGCCGAGTCTGTTCATCACTTCTGCGGCAAGAAGATCGTTCCGGATGAATGCCGCCTTGACCCCGTCTTTCCAGTAAAGATTAGCCAGATTTTCCGCGATGAGTTTCGGTATGTCGGAAGCGGATGCCGCGTCGTCACCCGGATGAAGACCGTAGACCTTCAAACCGGCATTCCGGAAAATGGAATGGAGTTTGCTGTTGCCGGGAAGCGGTTCCCCGGAATGAAAGAGAATATCGTTCAGCGCAATGGAACGGTGCCCCGCGCGGAAGAAGATTCCGGCGGCTTCCCGGTAGGACTTTTCACTGTCGAATCCGACAAGCTCGACCCCGTTTGACAGATAAGTCTCTTCCGACTCGGGATTGAGAAAGTCGAATTTGAAGATCACAACCTTTTCCAGCCGGCTGAACAGGGGGAAGAGTTTCTCCGCATGCGTGAACTCCTCCTGTTCCGTGTTGGCATGAATCCAGATGAGTTTGCGGATGCCTTTTGCGATGAATTCACTGACGCCTTCGTAAAGATGATCCGGTTCCACTCCGGTGATCTCCGAAAAACCGCAAAGTTTGCGGATTTCCTGTGTCAGAATTCCCAGCGAGGCGGTCAGATATTCCAGATCAATGAACTTTCCGCAGTACAGAATGCCGATGGAACTGTTGTCATCTTTGCTTTTCAGCTGAAGGGCGGAACGGGACCGGACATAGCCGGAGGCTTCGAGATATTCCCGGACCCGTTTTTCCGTTGCTTCGGAAATTCTCAGTTCACGGGAACGGTTGTTCAGCACGGCGGAGACGACACGACGGCTCAGCTGAAGCTCGTCCGCCAGCTGCTTCATAGTCAGAAATTGAGTCATGGGACATCTCTCCTGAATTTGCTTTACTCGTGTGAATCACCTTAATCATAGCAAATTTTTTGAAAAAGTCAAGAGGGGAAAAGGGTTGTTTTCTGTTTTTTTCAAGTTTTTCATCTGAGTAGACGAAAAAATGCTTCTCACGAGGGAGATCAGGAAGAAGATTTTTCCCGGAGGAGGGAAGATTACATTTCAACGAGGGGGCGGTTGTCAACCGATTTCGCGGCATTTTCCCAGATGCGATTCAGGGTCTGATAGACGGGATCGGAGGTGTCGAGCCCTTCGTCCGGGACCAGATTCTGAAGTGCGCGGATGACCGTAACGGGGGTAAGGGTTTCCGGGGGCACTGCGACTTGATAAGCTTCGATATGGTCGTCCAGAATCACTTTGGAGAGAAGGCGGACACTGGTCAGCTCGTAAAGAATCAGACGCGTCGTCCGGACCGGGATCTCCAGTTTGCGGGAGATTTCCGTATCCGTCAGAGGCCTCGACTTCGCTTCGAAGATGACGGCGCAGAGGCGGACAATCTTGATCGCGTAGATGTTTTTCCTGGCGAGTCCCACATCTCCTTCACCCGGTGTGCCCTCGTAGGAACTGACATTCTGACAGGAAAAGGCGATTTCCGCTCCGAGCAGAATGAAAGTCCAGCTCATCTGAAGCCAGATCAGGAAGAGGGGGAGGGCGGCGAAGCTGCCGTAGATCGCATTGTATTTGGCTACTGTATACTGTGCCGCCAGATAAAGGGTCTGGACGATGTAATAGAGCAGTCCGCCGATCAGTCCGCCGGTCAGTGCCGGCAGGATTCTTACTTTCGTGTTCGGGATGAAAATGTAAATGAACGTGAAGACCAGCCATGTCATGATGAACGGCAGCATCTTGGAAGAGAGTTCCAGAAGCACCATCATCGGTTCGGAGAGGCCGGGAAAATCCCTTGCCATGGAGTTGAGGCGCATCATCGCATAGACCGTGATTCCAGTCGAGGTGATAATCAGCAGCGGGCACAGCAGAACAATGGAAAGATAGTCGCTGATCTTGCGGATAAGCGTTCTGCCGGTCTTGACTCCCCAGATGTCGTTTAGGGAGTTTTCAATCTGCATCATGAGGCGGATCGTGATGATCAGGAGGGCGATGGCGCCGAATCCTGCGATGATGCCTCCCTTGGCGGAATCCAGCATGGTGGAAGCGAATTCAATGATTTTCTCGGCGACTTCCGGTTTGTCCGCCAGAGTGTGTTTCAGCCAGGTTTCAAGTCTTGCATACAGTCCGAATCCTTTGGCGATGGCGAATGCAAGCGCGGCAACCGGAATGATGGATAGAAGGGTGTAATAGGTCAGTGCGGATGCCCTCAGCATGCAATTGTTCTTCATGAAGTAACGGAAGGAAAGTATTGCGATGCGGACCGTTTTGACAATTGCTCTTATGAGAAAAGAGTGTTCGGCCAGTTTCATCGTCCATATCGTTGTTTTGAAAAATCGGATCATGGCATTCCTCGGTTGTTTTTGTTTGCCTGTGCGAAGCAATATATCACGGAAACGATCCGCTTGCAACCGTGTTTTTCTTTTCCGTTCCGGTGTTTGGCGGAAGCGGGAGTCAGTCTGACGGGAAACGGGTATGCGATTCGAATCCGGAGATTCTCTTCAAATATTCCGGGATCGGCAGTTTGCTCTTTTTTTCTTCTGCGATTTTTTTTCCGGCTGCGGCGTCTCCGGCGATAAGCTCCAGAGCCATGCAAGCCAGAAGTTTGGAGGAGAGAATATAGGCCTGTTCCTGGTCTGCAATCCGGAAATCCGTGCCGTGGCACGTTCCTGCGCAGCAGGGGAAATAGCCGTGAACCGAGGGGATGATTTCGCTCAGATCGCCCATGTCCGTGCAGCCGGGAATGAAGAATTCCTTGACTCTGATGTGCGCATCCGGAACGAGTTCCTCCACGCAGCGGCGATAGATGTCGCAGAGGGAGTCGCTGTTTTTCAGCGGAGAAGAGCCGTGCCGGGTCCTGATTTCGCAGACGGCGCCGAGCGCGTAGGCGGCTCCGTTGACCGCACGGTCGAAAACCGTGCTGAGGCGGGTCAGCGCATCGAAGGAATCCGCCCGGAGCATGTATGTCATGGCGACCCGGTCCGGAACGATATTGACCGCGTCGCCCGCATGAGTGATCAGCCCGTGGACCCGGACGTACGGTTCCGAGGTCCAGTTGTCTTTGGCAAGCGCCAGTGCGTGCAGTGCCAGATTTGCCGCGCTCATCGCATTGATTCCGCCATCCGGCGAGGCCGCATGGGCGCTTTTCCCGTGAAAAACCACATCTTTCAGGAGATGTCCGTTGAAGTCCGAAACGTGGAAACTGCATCCGGAATGGTTCATCATGGCGATGTCCACGTCATCGAAGACGCCGCATCGGATCAGTTCCGCTTTGCCGCTGGTGAAGCGGATTTTGCCGGAGGAGCGGAGTTCCTCTGCGTATACGGGATTCAGAGATTCCTCGGCGGGAACTCCGATCAGGGCGATCTTTCCGGAACAGGAATCCGGAACACCCGAGGCGGAAAGTCCGGCGGCCGCTCCGGTCAAGGCTGTGATGTGTGTATTGTGACCGCATGCATGCACCGCTCCTGTGGATGGATCCGCTTCCGGATGCGTCGGCAGAATCAGGGAATCCATTTCTCCGAGCAGAGCAACGACGGGACCGGGGCGTCCGGTATCCAGATCGGCCCGGAAACCGGTGCAGGCGAGTCCTCCG
This sequence comes from uncultured Victivallales bacterium, assembly GCA_944389445.1. Classification (GTDB taxonomy): domain Bacteria; phylum Verrucomicrobiota; class Lentisphaeria; order Victivallales; family UBA1829; genus UBA1829. The sequence continues at coordinate 14,916 of CALXMJ010000075.1, forward strand.
GTGACGGTCAGTCCGAGTTCTTCCAGCTTTGCCGCTGCGGCTTGTGCTGTTCGGAATTCGCGATATCCCGGTTCCGGATGTTTCCAGATATCCGTTCCGAAAGCGATCAGTTCCTGACGTCGCCGGTCGATTTCCTGACAGGCCAGCGTTTTGAGTTCATTCAAAGTCTTCATTTCCCGAATCCTTTCCGGAAACAGAATTCCGGCGGATGGCATTCCCGAGTTCGGCAGAGGCAAGAATCGTGATCCGTTCCCGTTTTCTGTGTTATGCTGGAAATACTATAATATTTGAAAAGGCAAAATGCAATATCCGGAACCGTCATTTGCGGGATGGAATCCCGGTTACGGTTTGTTCCGGCTGCGGAACTGCATCGGTGTCATGCCGCAGAGACGCTGAAAGAAACGGCAGAAGGAGCTTTCATCGGGCATGCCGCAGCGATTTGCGATCTCTCCGATCGACAGGGCTGTGCCTCGGAGGAGGGTTTCCGCCGCGAGTCTCCGCCGGTCCCGGATCGCCTGACCGGGTGTATGCCTGAGATGTCTTTTGAACAGTTCCACGAGCGTTGAGCGGTGCAGACCGAGCTGGTCTGCCAGAAAGTTGACGTTCAGATTCGGATTTGTCAGATTGTCCCGGATCAGATTCAGGGCGTTCCGGACCGGATCGTCATCGGCTTTCCCGCTGCCGCCCGCCAGAGCGAGAAGCCGGCAGAGAAGTGCGGGCATCGAGCGGAAGACGATCGGGGAGGGGTCGCCGATTTTGTTCTGAATCTCCTCGAAGAGTTCCCGCGGGCACGGTTCCGTGGAATGAAGTTTCCGCGGATACGCGTAGCCGTCGAAAAAAGCGGCCGCGCCGGGACCGTCGAATGCAACCCAGTAGCTCTCCCATTCGTCGGAGAGCGAATGGAGAGTGTGACGCTCGTTCGGATGATAAAAGGAAGATATCGTCCGGATACAGCTGGAACGATTCCTGAAACAGAACTACTTCTCCGATTCCCCGTGCGCACCAGATCATTTCAAAAAACGGACTGTGAAGTTCCGTCGTGTTTTCCCGGCAACCTTTTTCCAGACATTTATATCCGGTGCTCCGCAGATAGACCGGCAGAGGAAGGGGGATTTTGCCTGTTTCGTTGTCGGGTCTTGTGAAAAGCTGATACTGCCGCATCCGTCGTCCTGTTCATTTAATCCGTCGTTTTGCAAAAGATCTGGCTGTTTGATGAAAGATAGCATACTCTTGAGTTTCTGTCAAGCGGAATCGGCTATCCGGTGAAAAGGTTTCTTTTTCTGAATTTGCTTTTTTGTCATAATGCCAGTGAAATCCGACATTTTGAATATTGACTTCCGGACCTTTTGTGTTAAAATAAAAACAGGAAAGAGAATCAATCAGCGGAAAGGTTTTTGAATATGCACCGGATCGAGATTCGAAAAAAAGAGTTTCTGGTGGACGGAAAGCCGACATGCTTCCGTTCCGGTTCCATGCACTACTTCCGGATTCATCCGGATCTCTGGATGGATCGTCTGGTCAAGCTCAAACAGTGCGGACTGAACACGGTGGAGACCTATCTTCCCTGGAATCTTCACGAGGAGACGGAGGGGAATTTCTGTTTTTCCGGGGGACTGGATGTGGAACGGTATGTCGGAATGGCGGCGTCGCTCGGGCTGATGGTGATTCTGCGTCCGGGTCCCTACATCTGTTCGGAGTGGGATTTCGGCGGGCTTCCCGCGTGGCTTCTGAACAAACCCGGGCTGCGGATCCGCTGTTCCAACCGGGAATATCTGGAGGCGGTGGACCGTTATTTCGCGGTTCTTCTTCCCCGCCTGCGGAAACTCCAGTGGAACGAGGGCGGGCCCGTGGTCCTGATGCAGATCGAAAACGAATACGGCTCCGTCGGCAACGATACCCGCTATCTGAAACATCTTTACGACCTTTTTCGCGAGTCCGGAATCACGATTCCGCTTTTCATTTCGGACTGGGGAAGCGCCACTGTGATGGATTCCGGGTCGATTCCGGAAACGCTTCTGACGGTCAACTGCCCGAGCCATCCGGGGCCCTTTCTGGACGAGATGCAGAAACTGCGCCCGGATACGCCGGAATTTGTCATGGAGCTCTGGTCCGGAGTGTCGCACCGCTGGAACGCACCCTATCTCCGGCATGAAACCCGGGATGTCGTCCGCGATGTCGAGGAGATGCTTCAGCGCGGCAACTCCTTCAATTTCTACATGTTCCACGGCGGAACCAGTTTCGGCTTCATGAATGGAGCCCTGCGGATGGGGGATCGCTTTGAGCCTTATCTCAACTCGTACGACACCGACGCGCTTCTGGACGAAGCCGGCAATCCGACCCCGAAGTATTTTGCCGTTCAGGAGCTGATCCGGCGGTATTGCCCGGAGGCGGAAACCGGAACGCCCGCGCCTTCCGCGCTGCGGAAATTCCCCTCCGTGGAATTTACCGAATCGGCGGAACTGTTCGAGCAGCTTTCCGCGCTCTCCGAACCGATCGAATCCGTAACGCCCGAACCGATGGAACGATGCGGTCAGAATTTCGGCTTTATTCTCTACCGGAGCCATGTGTCTTTTCGGGAGAAATCCGCGCCGCTGTCGCTCCGGAACCTTGCCGACAAAGCATGGGTTTATGTGGACGGAAAACGGTAT
>CALXMJ010000076.1 GCA_944389445.1 uncultured Victivallales bacterium
GTCTTCAGAGTCTTTTCCATTTTCATTTGTTGCAGTCCACGCGGCGGGAATACCGGTCCGGAGGCCAGTCAGTTGACACGCCTTGTCGGCGGATATTGCAGAGCGGCGCACCGGGTGGCTTCCGCAAGGGCTTTTTTGGAGAGAGAATAACTGAAGGAATCGGCGGCGGTTTTGACGATAGCCTGGTCCAGCAGATTGACAACCGCAAGTTCCGGTGGAATGGAATGCTGATAAAAATTGCGCATCAGTTCAACCGGGGTCCAGAAATTCAGGTCAAACTGCTCTCTGGCAGTCGACAGGTTCTCGTGCAGAATGTCCTGCCGGTTGAAGGTGGATGCGTTGTTGACCAGAATGGAGACATCGCGCGGGATGTCGTTGAACATCGCGGGGATGTTTTCCGGTTTCGAGAGATCGCAGCAGAGAAGCGAGTGCCCGGCATTCTCACCTCCGAGCTCCTCCAGCAGTTCTTTTGCGGGAGCAAGGGAGTGATTGCAGTGAATGACAACCCGTGCGCCGGCGGCTGCGAATGTCCTGGCGAGAACCGCCCCGATCCGCTGCGCGGCTCCGGTAATCAATACGGATGCATCGGCAATTTCCATCGGCTTTCACTCCACAGGAATGGTTTGAGTCGGGTCCGGCGGTTCGGGACATCCTGCAAGCATTTCCCGCAGGATGTTTTTGAGTTCGTTGAAATCGGGGTCCAGAACGGCGCTCATGGGAAAAACCGGAAGTTCGCGTTCGGGATCCTTCATCAGCTCTTCCAGATTTTCCCGGCTTTCGTCGACATCCATTTTATTGGCGATGATCAGGCGGGCCCGGTCGGAGAGTCCCGGCGCATAGAGTTCCAGTTCCCGCTTCAGGGCATGAAGATCGTCAACCGGATTGCGGCCGTCGGTTCCAGCCATGTCAAGAACGTAAACAAGCATTTTGGTCCGCTCAATGTGACGCAGAAATTCGTGACCGAGTCCTACATTTTCATGGGCGCCGTCGACGAGTCCGGGAATGTCCGCCATGGTGATCTTTCCAAAATCTTCAAATTCCATGATTCCCACCACCGGGTTCAGCGTTGTGAAGGGATATGGCGCAATTTTCGGATTGGCATTCGTGAGATCGGAAAGAAGAGTCGATTTCCCGGCGTTCGGATAGCCGACAAGTCCGATATCCGCGACAATCTTCAATTCCAGGGAAACTTCAATCGGATCAACGATTTCGCCTGGTTCATGTTCACGGGGCGCCTGATTGACACTCGTGGCAAACCTGGCGTTTCCGCGTCCGCCTTTTCCCCCTTTTGCCACGACGGCCTCTTTGAAGGGCTCGTTGATATCCGCCAGCAGATCGCCCGTTTCCGCAATTCGGACAATGGTTCCCACGGGAACTTTGATTCGAAGGTCTTTCCCGCGTCTGCCGTGCATGTCCTTGCCTTTGCCGTTGCCGCCGTCCTGTGCGGCAAAACGGGTGTTGTAAAGAAAATCAAGCAGCGTAAGCTGACCGGGATCGCCGACAAAAATGACATCTCCGCCGGGGGCTCCGTCACCCCCGTTGGGTCCGCCTTTGGGAACAAACGCTTCGCGCCGGAAACTGCAGCAGCCGTTGCCGCCGTTCCCTGCCTTGATCGAAATGGTCGCTTTATCGATGAACATGATCTGCTTCCTGTCTGGGGAGATGCCTTTTCTTTACAAAAAAACCCGACCTCTTGCAATGGCCGGGTTTCCAATGTTTCCAAAGAAACGGTGGGTCTTATTCCGCTGCAACGGGAATGACCGCAACATCTTTTCTTGCTTTCTTGCCGAACTGGACTGTCCCATCCGTAAGAGCAAAGAGCGTGTAGTCTCTGCCGCAGCCGACATTCTTGCCGGGATGGATTCTGGTTCCGCGCTGACGCACGATAATGCTTCCGGCCGTTACAAACTGCCCGCCGAATGCCTTGATGCCAAGCATCTTCGGCTGGCTGTCGCGGCCGTTCCTGCTGCTCGACTGACCTTTCTTATGTGCCATTTCTGTTACTCCTTCACAATATGAATATGTTTGATGCGATCTCAAATAATGAACGTGCGGATACCTAATATGCCACACTTTCCCGAAAAATCAAGTCTTTGTCTCGGAGTTTTCTCATTTTTCTTCCATTCCGGGAAGGATAAGACGCCTCCTGTTTTCCGGCGGATGGAAAATTTCCCGTCCGCTTGAAACTTTGAGTCGACCCGGCGCGCATCGCCATCGACTCTGCCGGAAGCAGACATTTTTCCGCCGGATGGAAATAAAAAAACAAAACAACGAAAAAAAATGACATGGAATGCATCTTTTTTCCATATTTTTCAGAGATGGCATCATTGGAAATCTTCTCCGGATACGGTACCTTATTAACGACAGATCTGGAAAGTATGGTTTTTGCCGGAATCAATTTTCCGGCGGACACCGGAACAAACAGAACGGCTTTGGAGATGTACACTCGAAAGCCGGAAAACTACGGGAGTGTAATATGAGATTCGGAACAAAATCGTTTTGGGGATCGGCAGCCGCGGGATTTCTGCTGTTCTTCGGCGCCATGGAAAGTGAAGGAGCTCTCAAAGTGGCAAAGGACGGCTCTTTCCTTGCGGATAAGATGAGTTTTGCACCGGGAAAAAGCAATACGGTGAAACAAAAAAGTTGGTATGCCGGTGGTTTACTTGCCCTACATCATGAACAGCAAAAGAAA
>CALXMJ010000077.1 GCA_944389445.1 uncultured Victivallales bacterium
TGATTCCTTTTCCCCGATCCGTTTTTCTTCTGTATTCTTGTGGACTTCGGAAAAAGCAGCGCCGTCTCCGCTATGGACAATCTGGTCAACGGCATCAATTTCATCCGGAACAACGGCTATGAAGTGAGTGTATTCAATGAGAAGGGCAATCGGTTTCTCAATTCCTCCTTCGAGTCGGGAGCTTGTTATTTTCACGATCACAACGCGGGATTTAATGTGCATGACATGCTGACCGCGAGGGATGCGCGAAGCGGCAGATACAGTCTTCTTTTAACGCGGGGAGCGAATGCGTTCCCCTTTCCGACGCAGGCAGAACGGAATCGCGTGTGGCGGTCCTTCGGATCTGAGCGCCGTCTGCCGGATTGCCTGGAACTCCCGGAATCTCCATCTCCGGTTCGAGGTGACGGATGACCGTTTCGTGCTGAACCTTAACCCGAAAGGGCGGATGTACTGGTATGACAACGATGCAATTCAGCTTTTCTTCGATACCTTCGGGAATGCCCGGGAAAGCGTCCGGCGGGGCCGTGTCGGATTCGATCAGGATGATTACAGTTATGAACTTCTCCCGACCGGTCCGGATCGTCTCGTCTTTTGTCGATGCGGTCCGGGCTTTTTTTTGCAAATATTTTGAGGATTTGATTTGAAAATACAGCCGGAAGCGTCAACTTATAGCAATGTCTTACAGGAGAATGGCTTTATGGGGAAACGATCGCGCCGGCTTGAACGCAAGGAAAAATACAGGAACAGAGTTTTCAAAACCGTGACCGGAACACTCTCCACCGCGGCCGGAGGTTTCGGGTTCGTCAATACGGATTCCGGAGAGGTTTTCATTCCGCCCTCCGCGATGAACGGCGCACTCGACGGCGATACCGTGGAAGTGGAAATCACTTATGAAAAAGACGAGCGAGGACCGGTCGGGCGCATTTCAAAGATTCTGCATCGCGGACGGGAATTCATGGTCTGCCAGCTTGTCGACAACCATACGGCGCGTCCCCTGAACCGCAGTATTTCGCAGGAACTCAAAGTCAGCGGTTCGCTGAAGGGGGCGAAACGCGGCGACTGGGTGAAACTGCGTCTGCTGAAGAACGGCTCGAAGCATACCGAGGCTTTGCGCGGGTCCGTGGAGGAGGCGCTCGACAAGGCCGGCACGGTGCAGGGCGATCTCCTTGCCGTCGCACGGGAATTTGATCTGCCGGAGCCTTATTCGCCCGAACTGGAAAAGACGGCAATGAAGCTGGAACCGGCGGAATGTCCGGACCGGGCGGATCTCTCCTCCCTTTTTGCAATTACGATTGATCCGAAGGATGCGAAGGATTTCGATGATGCGGTCTCTATTGAAGATCTTTCGCCGAAGGAATGGCGGATCGGTGTGCATATTGCGGATGTCGCCGCGTACATACGCCCCGGGACGAAGTTCGACAAGGAGGCGCGCAAACGTGGATTCTCCTCCTATATCCCCGGGATGTTCCGCCCGATGCTGCCGCGTCCGCTGACTTCAAAGATCAGCCTTGCCGCCGGGCGGGAATCGCTGGCTCACTCCGTCCTGCTGAAAGTGCGCAAACGCGACGGGGCGGTCCTTTCCGCGGAACGGATGTTTTCGAAAATCGTTGTCAAGGCACGTCTGAATTATGATGAGGTTCAGGAGGCAATGGAAGGAAAACCGCCCGCTTCCTGGGATGCTCCATTGAAAAAATCCATTGCGGCACTCGCCCGGGCAACCGCGAAAATGCGTGCAAGACGGAAAAAGCAGGAGCTCTTTCTGGAACTCGAAACCCCGGATATCCGCGTTCTCTGCGATGAACGGACCAAACAGATTCTCGGACTTGAACGGCGCGTTCAGAAGGATTCCGATAAACTCGTGGAAGAATGCATGCTTGCCGCCAACAGTGCGGTTGCGGAGGAAGTTGCCCTGAAACCGTTCGCCGGATTGTACCGGATTCATCCGGAACCCGATCCCGAAAAACTGGATGAGTTTTCTCTCTTTGCTTCGGCCATTCTCAAGCGGATGCCCGGCGATCTTTCCAGCCGCGCTGTCTGCAATGAGTTTCTGGAGTCGCTTCCGGACGATCATCGGAAAGGCGTGATTACATCCGCATTTCTGCGCGCGATGCAGAGAGCCTCCTATTCTCCCGAGCCGGGACTCCATTACGGGCTGGGGAAGACTCGTTACTCCCACTTCACCAGTCCGATCCGGCGGTATCCGGATCTCGTGCTGCATCAGCAGCTCCATGCGGTTGCGGCGAATTCACGTCTTCACTCCAAAAAAAATCTGGATGCGGTGGCGCGGGAGTGTTCCAAACTGGAAGAACGGAACGATGAAGCCTATTTTGCCGCCGGCGATCGCATGAAAATGCATTATCTCCAGTCGCAGAATGCTCTGGAGAGCGCAAAATTGTATGAGGCGGTTGTTGTGAAGATTTCTTCGCAGGGAATGATCTGCGACATCCCGGAGTACGGAATGCGCGGGTTTGTCCCGTCGCGGTATCTGCGGCGACATACAAAGCGTCCGCCGAAACCGGGAGATTTTATTTTTCTCTATCTGGAAAGTCTGGATTGTGCCCGCTGGTCCGCGGTGTTACGACCGACCCTGTAAGTCTAC
>CALXMJ010000078.1 GCA_944389445.1 uncultured Victivallales bacterium
GATCGAACTGGTCTGACGGCTGGTCGGCACACCGTCGGGGCCCATGATGTCGACCCGAAGATTTTCAAGGACAAGACAATCCGGATCGTTGATCCAGAGCCGTCCGTTCTGCCAGTTGCGGAGGAAACACTCCCTCGCCAGAGTCTTGAACACCGGCCACGAACGGCTGATGTCGCCCGTGATCCGCATGGCGTTGCAGACGCCGATCGAAGGCCACATCGGAGCATTGCAGCCGAGAATGACGGAATCCGCTCCCGCGCCCTCCATCACGGCACGCATTCCGGCGCGGTAAGCCTCAACGCTCGTGACAGACGGATTCCGCCGCCGTCCGAACGGCATGCAGCCCCACATGATGCCGTCGAGTTTGAAATAACGGCACTGCCAGTCGCGGCGCATCGTGCGGAACACATCGCGGATATAGTCGAGCACCTCCGGGATCGTGCAGTCGAGCATGTACCACGGAGCCGCGCGCCAGCCGCCGAACGAATACCGGGAGGAAGGAAGAGGAAGTCCATCGTCATCGGTCAGGAACCATTCCGGATGCGACCGGAAAAGCTCCGACTCCGTCTCGGCAATGAACGGAGAAACCCAGATCGCAGGCTCCAGACCGTTCTCCCGGATCTTCAGGCACAGGGAACGGATCCCGGCGGGAAAGTTCCGATGCGGAATCAGCCAGTCGCCCATGTGCGCCTGATAGCCGTCGTCGATCTGAACAAAGCGGAGGAAAGGAAGTTTCTCCTTCATTGCCTTCATATTCTCTTCGATGTCCCGTTCCGTCACGTCGGGTCCGTAGCAGTACCAGGAGCACCAGCCGGTGATCTGATCCTTGTACACCGGAGTCGGATGATGAACAGCAATCCGGTCCGCAAAATCCGCAAGCAGCGTCTCTCTGGAGGAACCATACTGATAGAAAAACTCCTCCAGCTCCAGCGTTCCATCCGGCGGGAGCTCCAGTCCGCCGCAGTCGATCACGAATTCGAACGAGCGGGAATTGAAACGGATCTCATTGGAAAATCTCCGGCAGGAGGAAAATCCCGCAATCAGAATCTCTTTCCCCTCCGGAAAGAGAAGCAAAAGATTGTAGCAGGTGAAGAAGCCCTTTTTCGCGGGAAGTTTGTAGTGATAGAGATCGCTGTACGCTCCGGCGAGTTCAAATTGATCGAGGGTTCCCTGGTACTGGGAAAGCATGTTGAATCCCTCGCCGTAGAAACGCGTGGAAGCCGGATACGGCATCCCGCCCCGGAACACGACAACTTCCTTCAGAAAGACCGTCTCTCCCGAACGGTTCCTCAAGGAAAACGAACAGCGATTCCCGTTCCAGGACCGGACCAATTCCACATTTCCGGCGACAGAACCACCGGCGAGCACAACCGCGGACTCGAGTTCTTCGAATCGAATCATTTTTCTCTCCTCGTTTGATTGAAAAGTGCTGTTTCAGAAACTATCTTACCATAGACGCAAAACAAGGAAACGCCCATGTCTTCTTCCTTAAAAATCATATCCAATTCGACAAAACATTCCGGATTTCTCTCCTGTACCTCGTTCCGTTCGGAACGGGATCTGCCTTCGCTGGAGGAGCGCGGCATCCGGAACGGCGGAATCGCCGCCATTCAGGCACCGTATGAAATGCGTCGGGCGGGAGGAACCGAGGACCGCCATGTCACGGTCTGGCTGATTCAGGAAGGGACCGTCCAGTTTGAAGTCCCCGGACGCCGATTCACGGCGCCTCCCGGAAGCACGCTGGTCATGAATTCCGATGTGGACCGTCTCTGCCGGGTGGAATCGGGAATTTTCCGGCATATCTATTTCACGCTCGCTCCGGATGCGCTGGCGGGCGAAGCGGTCTATTCTTCGTCCTACGAAACCGAGATCGCCAGCCTCCTCTCAATGCTCTTCCGGGAGATGCTCGAATCCGCAGAAAACGGAAGCGAATGCCGGCGCCATCTGGGAACACTGCTTGCGGATTATCTTCAAAGGGAACTGCGGAGATCTCCCGCTCCCGCCCGTCTGAAAAAACTCTTCGAACTGCTGGAATCCGATCTGCGGACATTGTGGACAACCGCGACGCTGGCGGAAAAACTGCACATGTCGCCCTCGCTTCTCTACCAGCTCTGCCGGAAGCACTGCGGACGCGCTCCCGGAGAGATCGTCAGCGAGGTCAAGTTCCGCTACGCCTCGGAACTCCTCCGCCGGACCGACGACAAGATCGACTCCATCGCCTCCGCCATCGGCTACGGAAACGCCTTTGCCTTTTCCAAAGCCTTCCACAAATTCACCGGGAAGCGTCCCGCCGAACTTCGGAAACAGAAACCATAGTTCTCTGAAACTGTCTTCCCCATCCTGCGCTTTTTATCCTCTTCCGTTTTGCAAATCGCTCCAACACGGTGTACATTGGAAGAAAAGGAGAATTCCGAACTTGAAACAGAATCCGATCTTTCTTTTCCACAACGCAGGACGTTTCATCTCCCGCGGACACGGCAGACATCCCTCGCGCACGATCCACTCTCATGAACTGATCTATGTGCTTTCCGGAACACTCGACATGTTCGAAGAGGACCGGGAGTTTCATCTGAAAAAGGGCGAACGGCTGCTGCTTTTTCCGGAACGCAGACACGGCGGACTTTCCGCATATTCTCCGGAGCTCTCCTTCTTCTGGATGCACTTCACGCCCGCGGAAGAAGAGGCGCGGAACGCTCTCCGCACTTCTCCACAGCAGCTTCCGGTCCGGGATCCCGAAGCGTTCGTCGCCTTCTGCAATCTGCTTCTTCTGGAACAGAAGTCGGAGGAGAATGCGGAAACCTGCAACTATCTGGCATCGCTCCTGATCCGCAAAGCGGAGACCTCCCGCCCGGAACAGCCTCCCGAACGCGCCCCCCAGCGCCTGATCGAAGAGGCAGACCGTTTCATCCTGCTGCATTTCGAAGAGGAAATCTCCACCTCGCTCATTGCGGAACAGCTCCAGTGCCATCCCGATTATCTCAGCAGAATCTACGCGGAACACCGTCACTGCACCATCGGCGACGCCATCCGGAAAAAACGCATCGCCCATGCATGCCGTCTGCTGGAGCACTCCATGATGTCGATCAAGCAGATCGCCTACGAATCCGGATTCAACGATCCCTCTCATTTCCGCAGACAGTTTTTCCGCGAGTGTTCCATCACTCCCCACGCGTATCGGGAACTCCACACCGGCGGTCATGTCAATACCGAATGACCGGCGTCCTTAAACAGGATCTTTATGATTCCTGCATACAGAATAAATCTTCAGTAAATACCGACAATGCGGAAGAATTATTTTTATAGGTTGTCCAATCAGGAGCATAATCGTCGTTCGCCTGATTGCCCCACAACAACCAGTTTTTTCGAACTCCTCGCGCAAACATCTCCAAATATGGTCCTTCGCTGCAAGATTCGATCAACGAATAAAAATCATCAGGCTTTCTGGAATGCTCACGCTTCATACTCCTAATCAGATTAACTTGACTACGCGCCGGCGGTAGTGTTCTGTAACCTTTACCTTTTATACCAAAGAGAAGAATCTCTGTTACATTTCTGAAATAAAACCCAACTCCTCGGCCATCAGGAAGACCATCATGACGGATTTTTTCCCAAATAAGATTTGTTTTATATTCAAACCCCCATGCGCTCATCACAGCTAGTCCATCAGGCAACAGAGCATTAGGAACCCATAAATATAGATGACAACAATGCTCCGTTACATCGTAAACAGGAAGTTTCATAATATCTTCCAAAGTCATAGTCGGATAGCGATTAAGCCTTTTATGCTCTGGAGCGACCTTTCCTGTACGATTCTTAAACTGCCATGGAGGATCTGCCAAAATGGTTTTAAATTTTTGATTATCACAGCATGACAAAAAGCTGTCAATCGTTTGTTCAATAGGGATTTCACTTTTCATCGGTCTTGTCTCCTAAAACAACATCAGGTTTGATTCCAATAGCCAAAATAGGGCATCCGCCATGTCTGCGTGAATTTAGTCGAAGCAATAATTTTCCCATCCAGGTAGTACTAGCTCCATATTTTGACAACAAGCCATATTTTTTAAAAACATCATTTAATGACTCATCTCTTGTGATAATAACACCAACACTTATAATATCACATTCATAATATGTTCGCATCGCAAACAAATCGCGATCAAAAGTTTGATCTTTACTATTCCATTCAACATCAACAGCAACCCGTCCTTTTACAAAATCAATATTATGCCCATCAATATAATTTTCAAGAATTTTTTCATTAGAAGGCTTATGGGAAAAAAAGCCTTTTTTTGTCCCTCGGCGGGGAAAAATTTTAATAAGCAAATCACCGGAAATACGAATTTCACGCCATCCTTGCGGCTCCAGAATAGTAGAAAACTTAGGCGGAATAGGGGATTCATTTCCGCCAGCTTGTCTAATCTCTTCTATTGAAATGGTCAGCTCTCTCAAGGCTCCAACTATTTCGTTTAATTCTCTAGCAAATGATTGAGATAAAATCTCCGCAGCATGATTATAATTGTAAATGGAATATCTCTTTACAATATCTGGAGGCAACCAATTGCATAGAGTAGAATTTGTTGAGTTCTGCTGTGTCATCTTCTTTTCCTTACATCAAGATCTTATTTAAAATAAAAATAATCCATAAATCAAAAAAAACAAATTGACTTACGGATTATAAAGCTGGAAAACAAGTAATCGTAAAATCTTCCATGATTCTCTGTTATATCTAAACAAATAGTATTCTTCATGATCCATAAAAAGTCTTTTTCCTCTTTTTCTGATTTGCATTCCGGAAAAACAGCGCTATCTTTTATTTGTCAGACAAATAAGAACATAAAAACAGACAAAAAAGCCAAATCAGAAAAAAACAGAAATGCGTCAGGAACTTCTTCACACCTTTCAGCAATGGATAATTGCAGAGGGCTTTCAAGCCGGGGATCGTCTGCCGGGAGAACTGGAACTGGCGGAACGGTTTCACGTTTCGCGCAGCACGATCCGGGAAATAGTGATTCATCTGAGTTTTCTCGGAATTCTGGAACGGACGACAAAACGGGGGACCTTTGTCAAACAGCCGGACTGTCTCGATATCGGGGAGACGCTTGCCTTCCAGCTTCAGATCGCCGGATACGGATTCGAGGAGCTGAAACAGACCCGTCTGCTTCTGGAAACCGCCCAGATCCCTCTTCTCATCCGGCGGATCACGCCCGAGATGCTCGAACAGCTGAATGGAATCATCGACCGGATGGAATCCGCGGAAACGGAAGAGGCGGATCGTCTTGATCTGAACTTCCATCTGAAACTCATGGAGGCCACCGGCAACCGCATCCAGAAAATCTTCGGACAGGTGCTGATCCTGATGTTCGACCGGAAATACCGCGGGAAATTCCTGAATCCCGCAGCGGTCCGGAAATCGGTCGGGGATCACCGCGCCATGCTGAAGGCGCTCTCGGAAGGCAGCGAAACAAAACTGACCGAACTCATTCGGCAGCATATTCAACCGTTATAAAAAAAGGAAACGATCATGCAGAGGAATCCAGACTTAGCCCTCTACGAACGGTATGTCATGCAGCACGTCGACAGCGCGCTGGTTCCGCCGGAAATCAAAATCAATCCGCCGCTCCGTTTTCATCCGGAGGTCGACGACTACACCATGAGCATGGGAATGGCGCGGACTCCCGGCGGACGCATCTGGCTCGGCTGGTTCGCCGGAGGCGACAACGACAAAGCGGTCATCCTGCTCGCCAGAAGCGAGGACGACGGCAAGACCTTCTCCGAACCGCAATTTATTCTCGATCCCGGATATCCGGATTGCGGAATCCATCTTTCCGCAGTCGTCGGCAACCTCTGGAGCGCGCCCGACGGTCGGCTTTTTCTCTTCTTCACCGAAAGTTTCGGCTACTTCGACGGCCGCGGCGGAAGCTGGTACGCCGTCTGCGCCAATCCGGATTCCGATGCGCCCGTCTGGAGCACGCCGCGGAGAATCTGGCATGGAGCCTCTCTCAACAAGCCTACCGTCCTGAACGACGGCACATGGCTTCTGCCGATCTCTCTCTGGTGCCGGGAAAAAATCGGGATTGAAGCATCCTCCTTCTGCTGGCTCGGAGAGCGGAGCAATCTTTTCCATGAACTGGATTCCGAACGCAAAGCGCATGTTTTCGCCTCAAAAGATGGAGGGATCACATGGGAAAAACGCGGAGGAGTCCTCAATATCGAACCGACCTTCGATGAGCACATGATCGTCGAACGCCGTGACGGCTCCCTCCTGATGTACCTCCGCACCGCTCACGGCATGAGCATGAGCGAATCCTTCGACGGCGGATTCACCTGGACTCCCCCCGTCCGTACCCCCTTCCCCAGCGCCAGCGCCCGCTTCTTCCTGCGGAAACTGCAATCCGGCAATCTTCTCCTGGTCAAATACTCGAATCCGGAGGAGCCCGAGGCCCGCTCGCATCTGACCGCGTACCTCTCCGATGACGACGCCAAAACCTGGAAAGGCGGCCTTCTTCTCGACGAGCGGCACGGCATCAGCTATCCAGACGGCTTCCAGACCGACGACGGGCGCATCTTCATTCAATACGATTACCGGCGGGAATGCGGTGAAATTCTTCTAGCCGTCTTCACCGAAGCCGATGTGCTCGCGGGGAAAGACGTTTCCGGCTCCGTCCTTCTGAAACACACCATGGTGCAATCCCGCACCAGACGTCTGGAAAAAGAACATGAGAAGTGATATTTTCTACTGGAAATGCGATTCCGGCCTCTCTCCGGAAGCCAAAAAGCAAATCTATTTTCAGGAGAAGTACGACTCTCCCGAATGGAACGCTTCCGCCCGGCGGATCGCGGAACAATTTTCCGGCGGATCGCCGGAATCGTTCCAGCCGCTGCGCGCGGACGGCAATCATCTGACCTATCGCTTTTCCACCGCAGGGAAAGCGTATCTGCTCCGGCTCGATCCGGGCGGAATCGAAGATGACTACATGCTTGCCGAAAGCTCCGTCATGCGTCTTCTGCACGAGCAGGGCCTGCCCGTTCCGAACGTCCTGGAGACCGACATCTCCCTGCGTGAATTTCCCTTCCGCTGGCAGATCATGGAATTTGTAAGCCATCCCTGTCTGAACACATTTGCGAAGGCAGGTACACTCAAGAGACAGTCGATCGCCCGGCAGGCAGGAACCTTTCTTGCCCGTCTGCACGCGTTCCGCTTTCCCGGCTTCGGATTCCTGAACACCGATGAACTTCAGAAATCGGGCAATTTGCAGGGACTCGATGCAACCTGTCTTGACTATTTCCGGAAGAGGCTTGCTGTTCATCTGGAATATCTTCTTCATCACGGATTTTTCAGCGAAAGCGAATACGGGACGGTAAACGCGCTGTTCTCCCGCGCCGAATCTCTGCTCAAATTCGGAAAAGGCTCTCTGCTGCACCGTGACTTCACGTTCTGGAACATGCTCGGGACGGAATCGGAACTTGCCGCGGTCATCGACTGGGACGACTGCGTCATCGGCGACCCGATGGATGATCTCGGAATCGTCAACTGTTTTCAGGACAAGGAGTTCATGGAAGAACTGATCGCAAGTTACGCGGAGATCACGCCGATCGGCAGACAGGAGCGTACCCGGATCGCCCTGCACACTCTGCGCAACATGCTCTGGAAAACCATGATCCGGGACTACATGGGATATTTTGAAAAAGGAAACGATTTCTTTCTCGCCACAGCGGGAGAATCTCTGCGGGA
>CALXMJ010000079.1 GCA_944389445.1 uncultured Victivallales bacterium
CGGAACCTACAAGACCCGGCTCCGTCTCAACATCATCGGGAGCTATCTTTCCGTGGAAGCCATGAGGCGTCTCCTGAAGAAGCACCTTGCCAATACGGAACTGTATCTGGATCTCGACATCCATGAAAACGGGGAAATCCAGACTCTGGATCATCTGAAAAAAATCCAGAGCAGCTATTCGGCTGTGCTCACGATCGACAGTCCGATCCACTCCAGCGATGATCATCTGCCCGCCGCCTCTCTGAAGGAGTTTCCCGACTACGAACAGCATCTTTCCGGGCTGAAAATTCCCGAAGGCGGAAATTTTGAGTTTGCCCTTCCCTTCATCAACGGAACGATGGCCATGGGAGTCAATACGAACCTGATGGAAAAAATCGGATTCGATCATCGGAAAATCACTTCGGATTTCGACTGGTGGGAGGAATATGTGGAAAAATGCAGATGTCACAATCTGCCGCCTTCGATTCTGCATTGGGATCGGAAACATCTGTTCCTGATCACCATTTTTTTCAATCTGCTCCTTTCGCTGTGCGGCTACTCGCCGGAAAAATACTTCGGAAAGGAGCCGCTCTTCCGAACACCCGGGGGACGAAGATTCCTGAAGATTCTGTCGGATATCCGATTTGTGGAGAGTCCGCTTCCCGCCTCCACGGGATTTTTCCGGAATGAAACCCCGTTTCTTTTCCAGATCGGGAGCTGGATTACGATTCAGAACAACAATTCCGCGTATCCGGGAATTGCCGTCGATTCGCTGGAGGTAATCCCCTACCGCAAGAAAAAGGGAAGAAATATCTGTCTCCAGAGCTGCTCCATTCTTGAAGTATGGTTCCGGGAAACGCTCGTGCGGGAAGAACGCAAACGGGTCTGGAATCTCATGAAAATCATGACATCCCGCGATTTCCAGCTCGACTACTGCCGC
Organism: uncultured Victivallales bacterium; assembly: GCA_944389445.1. Classification (GTDB taxonomy): domain Bacteria; phylum Verrucomicrobiota; class Lentisphaeria; order Victivallales; family UBA1829; genus UBA1829. Next base: position 920 of record CALXMJ010000079.1, read on the forward strand.
GAGACCGGGCGGATCTCCTCGCTCAGAGACATTTATCCAACCGAATATTACTGGAACCGGGACGGCCGCTGGAACACCTTCTTTCCGGCTCCGGAGGATCAGATTCTCTATCAGCAGCAGCTCTTCAACCGGAACATCTCAGGGATCATCAGCACTCTGCTGGAGCAGCATGTCTTCCAGCACATTGACGCGGAAACCATTCTGACCCAGCTCGACCTGAAAAAAAGTTTTCCGAAAATCAACAAATAACCGAACCGTCGAAGAAAGGAGACAGCATGAAACCGAAGCATCCGCAAAAAATTCTCAAGAATCCCGGCATGGGTTTCGCCAATTCCGGCATTGGAACCATGTTTCCCGTAAAACGCCGCAATGGTGCAGATTTCACGCTTATAGAACTTCTTGTGGTAATTGCCATTATTGCCATCCTCACCGCGATGCTCCTTCCGGCGTTGAACAAAGCGCGGGACAAGGCAAAAACGACCAGCTGCGCCAGTACGCTGAAACAGATCGGAACCGCGCAGGCAATGTATTCAGGGGACAATCAGGAGTGGATCATCCCGGGTCGTTATATTGTCAATCCGGCAAATCAGTTTCTCGGTCATTTTGCGGAACTTCTCGCAGCCGGCGACACGGATTCCGGAAAAGTCGGCAGGTACGGTCTGAAATGGACTCGCTGGGGCAAAGCGAACTCGTTCATTTGTCCGGCTGATCCGGTCTGGCCCAACCAAAACGCCTATTCCCGCGGCGGACATTTTGCAATCAACAATCAGCTCGCCGGAGACGACTGGGGTGCGGACGGCAACCGGAATCATCATAAACTTTCCGCCGTGCACTCTCCTTCCCGCACATTCCTTTTCACCGACGGGAAAAACAAAGACTTCTGTATTCTGGGAAATCAGATTGCCTGCATCAAATTCCGTCATGGCTGGAATGATGAAGCGAGAGCCAATGGAACGGAAGTCACCGGAAAGGGAACCGCCAATGTCTGCTGGTTCGACGGACACGTCTCCGGACATACAGCCTATTCTCTCGTTGCCATGAAAGACGATACAGGAACCGCATCAGCAAACACAACAGCAGATGCAAAAGTCTTAAAAGCGGGATGGAAACCATGAAAAACAGCGAGTTTCTCCCAAGGAATGTCTCCAGGCGAAATCCGCACTTCACACTCATAGAGCTCCTTGTGGTAATTGCGATCATTGCCATCCTTGCCGCCCTGCTTCTGCCGGCGCTGCAAAAGGCAAAAGACGCAGCTTACGGCATCACCTGCTCCTCGCAGCTGAAGCAGATCGGCGTTGCCAACGCCCAGTATATGGGCGACAACGACTCCTATTTTGTCCCATTCAGCGGTCTCGGAAAGGAAAACGCCGGTTCCGGAAACGCACAGAGGAGAAGATGCTATGTTCATCTTCTGGCGCGCTATCTGGGCGGCAATCCCACAGAAGAGGATATGGAGACCTATCAATATGCAAGCGTAAATGAACCAGCCTATCGAAGACTGATGGGAAAACTCTGGCATTGTCCGAAATGCGTCAAACGTCACACGGCAAGCGCGCCGAAAGTCGGCAGCTGCTACGCCATGAACGGTTGGAACGGGAATGACAGTGAAAACGGATTCGTCTACAACAACGATGCCGGCTGGTGGACCTTCCCCTATCTCGCCAGGAAAAGTTCCGAGGTCAGAAGAAATGCCATCTTTCTCTCCGATGACGGCGGCAGTCAGGATAATCACTACAACATGCTGATGCCCCACACGGCGGTCCGATCCGCCCAAATGAGCAAACTGTCTACCCTGATCAATGAAATGCATTCCGGAATGCGCTGGAACTACCTGTTTTCCGACGGACACATCCAATCCATGCACCCCTCCCGCACAGGAACCGGTGATTTCAAGGACATGTGGAGCATTCGCTGACAGGAACAAAGAAAGGATTCAAGATGAACGCTGTTCCAAGAGTCTGGATCGAAGAAAATTTCCAGGAGTTTTCCCCGGAAGGCGAGAGGGAGCTACGTGCAGAACTCCATACGGAAAAGATCGGAAACGGACTGTTTCGCCTGCATGCGGAAGTCCGGAACGTGTCGAACCGGTCCCGGAAAATCAAACTGATTCTGGAAGCGGAAACCCTCTTCCGTCCGGACCACTACCTGATCCCCTGCATTCTCTACAACGGCAACGACTACGGAAATCTGGACTCTCCCCGCGGACTGCTCCGCGACGGGAAACCCTGGGTCTTCGCCTACGACCGCGAGGGCATTCCCTCCTGCACGATCACCGAGGATGCCTCCCATGTGTTTGCCATGTTCGCTTCCGATGAATCCCCGGAGACTCTCCGCTCCTCCTGCTCGCTGATCCGGAACGGGGACGGAACATACCGCCACCGGATCTTTTATCCGGTCACCGAAGCCCCCGTCACCTATGCGAACAAAAACCGCATGGAAAAGCGGTACGACGAATGGATCGAACTTGCACCGGGGGATGTTTTCCATACCTTCTGCTGCATGTATGAGGGAACGCCCCGCTGGAAAAATTACGGATTCACCAATGTGTTCGATGCCGCATGGAATGTTTTGAAACACGATTGCCCGCGGGTCCTCCCGATGGAGGAGGTCTGGCGTCTGGGCATCGCCTTCTGCCGCGCCATGAACTACGAGTTGAACGGAAAAAAGGAGATCCGGGGAGCCTTCGGCGATGTAACCCATTCGGTCGGGAACCATATTCCGAAGCCGGACATCAGCCCGAATCTGACCTTGAAGGACATTGAAGAGAATCCCTCTCTGAACTTTTTCCGGATGGACGAATACAAACCGGCGGGAATCGGCTTTTCCTCACAGGCATTCATGAACTGCCGGGTCCAGATGGCGGATGCTCTGCGAAACCACAAAGAGCAGCAGCTGAACGATGCGCTCGAAATTCTCGACGGACGGCTCGCGCTTCAGCAGGAAAACGGACTGATCCTCCTGCCGGACGAACAGAGGACCGATCCCTGTCACATGGGCTGGGGAGCCGTGGAACTCGCCCGTATCTTCCGTCTGCTGAATTCGTACGGAATCGGCGGCAGCCGGTTTCTGAAAGGAGCGGAAAAACTCTGCCGATTTTTCCTGTCCGCCTGGCACGACGATTCCGGATTCGGCAAACAATGGGATCGCGACGGGAAGTGTCTGAATCCGACCGGTTCCGTCGGCGGATTTGCCCTGATGGG
>CALXMJ010000080.1 GCA_944389445.1 uncultured Victivallales bacterium
GCAGAACCGAAAAACCGCGAGGAAGCCGAGGCCGACGCCGCAGCGATCCGTCAGGCTGCTCCCCAGGTGAAAACAGCACCCGTGAAAAAGGTGGAACAGAAACAGAAAGCTCCGGCGCAGAAAAAATAACGGCCACCGGATTGCGATTCATTCAGAAAAGGTGAACAATGGTAAAACTTGATTTTGCAAAGGGCGGGGGACTTCTCCCCGCCATCGCTCAGGATTGGAAAACAGGCGAAGTCCTGATGCTCGCCTACATCAATGAGGAAGCTTGGAACGAGACTCTGAAAACCGGAAACGCAACATACTGGACCCGTTCCCGCCAGAAGCTCTGGCGCAAAGGGGAGGAGTCCGGAAATGTTCAGAAAGTGAAGGAGATTTATGTCGACTGCGATGAAGACACCGTGATTTTCAAGGTGGAGCAGATCGGCGGAGCCGCCTGTCACGAAGGATATCCGTCCTGCTTCTTCCGCAAATATGAAAACGGCGAACTCAAAGTCGTGGGGGAACGGGTCTTCGATCCAGCAAAGGTTTACAAGAAGTGACATTTCCGTTCCTGAGCGAGTTTCTTTCCCGGTTTCCGGGAATGGCTTTTCAGGAATCCGCCCGCTGGGCGGATTATACATCCATGGGTGCAGGTCTTTCCGAGTTTTTTCTCGCGGAACCGGCAACCATGGATGAACTGTCTCAGCTGGTTGATTTTCTGCGAGAGAAGCGGATCGGGATCTGTCCGCTCGGGGATGGAACGAATTTGATCGGTTCGGATCGTCCGATTGAGCGGGTCGTGATTCGTCTGGGGGGAGAATTCCGGCACTGTTCCGTCTCCGGAACGGAGGTCATGGCAGGAGGCGGATGCCGTTTTTCGTCGATGATTGCCACAGCCGCTGCCGCAGGACTCGGTGGAGCTGCGGGACTTTCGGGAATTCCCGGAACGATCGGCGGGGCGTTGCGGATGAATGCCGGTGCAAACGGAATCGAAACGGCTGATTTTCTCCGGAGTGTGGAGTATCTGATCCCGGAAACGGGAACGCTGGTGCACTATGTCTCCCGCAGAGAAGAATGGTCGTACCGGACCTCGCCGCTGCCGGAAAATGGAATCTTTGTGCGGGCTGTGTTTGAATTCAAACGCGTGGAGGCGGAACAGGAAAAACGCCTCCTTGCCTCTGAGCGCGAACGCAGAAGCCGGGTGACGCCGAAGGGCCGTTCCGCCGGAAGCGTGTTCCGGAATCCTTCCGGATCGCTCTCCGCGGGATTCCTGCTGGAAAAGGCAGGATGCGGATCCATGAAACAAGGCGGGCTCCTTGTGAGTCCGGAACATGCGAACTGGATCGTGAATTTTGAAAAAAACGTATCGGAATCGGATTGCACAGCTCTGGCGATGTCCATGGCTTACCGAGTGAAGGGTGCCAGCGGAGCCGGACTGAAAACAGAATTGAGGTTTGTGAATATGAATATGAAACAACGAATTGATGCGGTTTCCGCGCCGCTGAAGATTCTACTTCTGAAAGGCGGAACCAGTGCGGAACGGGAAGTTTCGCTGATTTCCGGATCAGCCGTTGCCGAGGCGCTTCGCAAAGCCGGGCACGAGGTCGAGGAGTATGATATCAAGGAATTGAAAGTGACCGAGGCAATGCGTCGGGCGGATGTGGTCTATCCGGTTCTTCACGGAGGCTTCGGCGAGGATGGGCGGCTTCAGAAACTGCTGGAGGATGCCGGAATCAAATTTGTCGGCTCCCCTTCGAAAGCATGCGTCGATATCATGGACAAGATCACCAGCAAAAAAATCATGGAAGCCAACGGAATCCGTACACCGAAAAGTCTGGTTGTTACGGATGTCTCCGCCCCGTTCCCGGAGGAGATGGGGCTGCCGCTGATCGTCAAGCCGCCGAAAGAAGGGTCCACATTCGGGTTGACTCTTGTTACAGACCGGTCGCAATGGCGCGAAGCCCTGGAACTTTCCTTCCGTCATGGAGCCCCGGCTCTTGTGGAAGAATACATCAAAGGCGTGGAGGCTACGGTCGGTCTGCTTGACGGCAGACCTCTGCCTCTCATAGAGATCCGTTATCCGGGAGCTCTTTACGACTACGATGCCAAATACACGCATGCTCACGGGGAAACCGAGTACATCTGCCCGCCGACCGGCATTTCGGAAAAAGCGCAGAAAGAGGCGCAGGACTTTGCATTGCGATTCTACAATGCGGTCGGCGCGCGCGATATGCTGCGGGTTGATGTGATCGTTTCCGAAAAGGATGATTCTGTCTGGGTGCTGGAAGGCAACGGCTTGCCGGGCTGCACGCCGAGCAGTCTTCTGCCGAAAGCCGCACAGACCGCCGGGATCTCATTCCCGGAAATGTGTTCCCGCATGGCGCGCGCCGCCGCGGAGCGCTGAACGAGCAGCCGGTCCGGAAAAACGCAGGGAAGGGCGGCATGAAAGAATCCGTAATCAAAAAGACGTTTCTGCTGACAAGTCATGTCCTTGAACCGGAGGTGCCGGCAGGAGCGACGCTTGTCTGTGTTTCCCTGCCGCCCCGGAACGGTGATTTGATCGTCTACGTCCCTTTTCAGGGGGAGCCTGTTTTCCGCCGCTACCTGGAGCATTCCGATGGGCGAATCCTTCTGGAATCCCTGAACAGCCGTTATGACAGTTATACTGCACGGAAAGAGGAAATGCTGTCGCGCGGAACGCTCTGGAGTGTTGTTTCGTTTCATCGGATCCTGCGGGAAGATGCGGGAAATCCATACGATATGTCATCTCCCGGGAGAGACACGGAAACGCATCCGCCTGTATCATCGGTCTCCGATTCCGCTTCCGGCGTTCGGAACGGGGAAGAACTTTTGACCTTTACGGAAGCGGGAACGGTCCTGAAAGTCAGAAGG
>CALXMJ010000081.1 GCA_944389445.1 uncultured Victivallales bacterium
ATGGTAGAGGAACTCGGATACTATGATCCGAAACACAGCGACGAGAAGATCGATGTGGAACGCACAGAATATTGGATCTCCAAAGGTGCGCAGATGTCCGACACGGTCAAAGATATTCTCGCTCGCGCAAAAGCCGGCAAATCCAAAGTACGCGGAGTGCCGGACGCAAAACCGAGAAAGAAGAATTTCAAGAAGTTCGGTGAAGAGGCGGCTTCCTGATCAATTGATGGAGAATTGACGTGTTTTTCAAAACGTTAATGGGATTGTTCGGTGGCGGCAAGGGCGAGGAGGAGAAGAACGTTTCTTCCTCTCCGAAGTCCGGAGCCCCGGAACGAGTTGCGACACTCAGCGATCTCGAGGGCTTTGTTGAATATGTTGTGAAAGCTCTTGTGGATGCGCCGGAAGAGGTCAAGGTCAGCACGGAAGAAGGGGAAAATTCGGTCCGTGTGATCAAGATCGTGTGCCGCAAGGAGGATACCGGCAAGATCATCGGCAGGAAGGGCAAAACGATTATCGCGTTGCGTTCTCTTGTCGGGGGAGCGGCCGGGCGTCTGCAGGAACGTGTCACAGTTGAGGTGGTCGACTGAGCCTCCGGTTTGACATCATTACTCTTTTTCCATCGATTTTTTTCGGTCCTCTGGGCGAAAGCATCGTTGGCCGGGCGGTGGAAAAGGGAATCGTGCAGATAAACACTGTTGATTTGCGTGATTTTACTCACGACAACCATAAAACAGTGGATGATAAGCCCTACGGAGGCGGAGCCGGAATGCTCATGAAGCCGGAACCTCTGTTTGAGGCTGTGGAATCTTTGAAAAACAGTAAGACAAAAGTGTTGCTCACTTCTCCTTCCGGCGAGCCGTTTACGCAGCGGATCGCTCATGAACTGGCGAACGAGGAACATTTGATTGTCATTTGCGGACACTACGAAGGAGTTGACGAAAGGGTTCGTCAGGTTTTGGTTGACAGGGATATTTCGATTGGCGATTATGTCCTTACCAGCGGAAATCTTCCGGCGATGGTGATTGTCGATGCCGTGACCCGTTTGCTGCCGGGCGCGCTGGGTTCTCCTGAATCCGAAATCGACGAATCTTTTGAAGACGGACTTCTTGAGTATCCGCAGTACACAAGGCCGGCCGAATACAGAGGCTGGAAAGTTCCGGAGGTGCTCCTTTCCGGCAACCATCGGCAGATCGCCGAGTGGCGCAGGAGAGAAGCTCAGAGGAGAACCGGGCTCATCAGACCGGATCTCCTGAACTTGAAACAAATTAACTCGTCGGAGGAGTAGGAATATGAACAAGATTATCAAGGCTATCGAGCAGAAGCAGCTGAAAGAAAAAGTCACTGACTTCAAAATCGGCGATACCGTAAAAGTCTATACGAAAATCGTCGAAGGCACCAATGAGCGCATCCAGATGTTCTCCGGGGTCGTCATTGCCAGAAACGGCGCTGACATCCGGGAAACATTCACGGTCAGACGTGTTTCGTTCGGATACGGCGTGGAGCGCGTCTTCCCGCTGCATTCCCCCCGCGTCGACAGAATCGAAGTCGAGCGCAAAGGACGCGTCCGCAGATCCAAGCTCTACTATCTCAGAGACAAGGTCGGCAAAGGCGCCAAGATCAAAGAGCAGCTGCGTTTTGTTGCCAATGCCGCCGCTCCCGCAGTGGAGGCTCCGGCAGTTGAAGCGGCTCCTGCCGCGGATGCTCCCGCAGTGGAAGCCCCTGCGGAGAAGTAAGAACCGGTTCGTTCTTTTCAGCGGAGGGTGTGTTCCCATGGATGGCTATCTCTCCGCTTCCGATCAACTCCTCGTTCACGAAGTCAAATTCTGGAACGAGGGGTTTTCTTTTCCGGCGGGAATTGATGAAGCCGGACGCGGTTGTCTGGCGGGTCCGGTGGTTGCCGCCGCTGTCGTATTCACCGATCATTCCCGCATTCCCGAAGGGCTGAACGACTCCAAAAAACTGACGGAGGCGCAACGGGAAAAACTCCGGGAACGGATTCTTTCGGAACCGTCGATTCTCTGGGGAATCGGTGAAGTCTCCGCCGCACGGATCGACGAAATTGATATTCTGCGGGCCACCTGGGAAGCCATGGCGCTGGCGGCTTCGAAAGTGATTCCTCCGGCAGATTTCATCCTTGTGGACGGCAATCCCGTGCATGGACTGCCGCTGCCGTCGCAGAATCTCGTGAAAGGAGATGCCTCCTCGGCTTCCATTGCCGCCGCCAGCATTCTTGCCAAAACCCATCGCGACCGTCTGATGGAACAGGCCGCTTCCGATTATCCCGGATACGGTTTCGAGATTCATAAGGGATACGGTACAGAACTTCATCTGGATGCGCTGAAGCGATTGGGGGTGACGCCTCTGCATCGGAAGACGTTTGCGCCGGTACGGGAGATTCTGTTTCCGCCGGAATTCACGCAGCAGGAGCTGTTTTAAAGAAGATGTTCTGCCGGGATTTTTTCCCCTCCGGGTTGCGTTGCCCGGGAATAGTTCGGAATTTTTTTCTGCGACGGATGTGAATCAATACAATAGAATTATTTTAAAAGATTAATTGTATTGATTTTTTGATTGATGATGCTATATTACGGCTTCTTATGAAGTCCGCGCGAATCGTCGCAGGACACAGCGGATGCGTTGCCGCTGTTCCACTAAGAACTTGAGATTCAGTATGTTGTCCCGTTTTTTTGCAAAAGTCGTCGGAACTGTCAGCGGATATGTCAGCAGAAGACAGTTCTATGAGCCGGGCGGTTATGTCGAGATCTGGAAAATCGCATGGCCGCTGATTATTCTGAGTGCCAGCAATACATTGATGATGATAGTCAACCGGGTTTTTCTGGCGAAGAACTCTCCGGAAGAGATTGCCGCCGCCATGCCCGCCGGTCAGATGTTTTTTACTCTGATGGCTCTGTTCCTGATTACCACCAGTTTTACGGCGACCATCGTTTCCCAGTATTACGGCGCGGGGGACCGCAACGGCTGTGTCAAGACGGCATGGAACGGTTTTTATTTCGGCGCGGCGGTTGCGGCCTTGCTTGCATTTCTTCTGCCGCTGGGAGGAAAGGCGATCATTGAACACAACGGTCACAATCCTCTGATAGCCCGTTACGAACTGGAATATTTTATCGCGATGGCTCCCTGTGCGGGACTGACCTGCATGGAAACCGCTTTTTTCTCCTTTTTCACCGGCCGCGGCAAAACGACTTTTGTCGCCAAGGTGAAGATTCTGGGCTGTCTGATCAACGTTCCGCTGAACTATATCCTGATTTTCGGTAAACTGGGATTGCCGCCGCTCGGGATTCTCGGCGCCGGCCTGGCGAACTCTCTGGCGAATCTCTGCACCATGCTGATTGCCGTGACCTGTTTTCTGCTGGTTGATCAGAAGGAATATGAAACCCGTTCTCACCGGGAATTCGAATGGTCCTGCATCCGCAAACTGCTTCTCTTCGGGACGCCAGCCGGATTGCAGACGTTCATCCGGAACGCCGCGTTTGCGATTGTCGTTATGATGATCGGGTACGCCGGAAACGAAGAACTTGCGGCGACCAGCATTGCGCTCTCCATCAACATGCTGGGCAATATGCCGATGATTGGGCTGATGGATGCAACCAGTATCATTACGGGACAATATATCGGCAAGCGGCGTCTGCTGGTTGCTCAGCGGATCTGCGGGCGGTCCTGGCGGATTCTGTTTGTGTGGATGATGTTTGCCTCGCTGTTTTATCTGTTCTGTCCGGAACTTCTGGTCAGTGTGTTCGGTTCCGGGAAGACCGGCGCAACACACATGGATTTCGAGAAGGTCGTGCGGTATGTCGTTGTCATTCTTCATTTTGCCGTGGTATTCAATCTTCTGGATGTGACGCGTTTCATTACAATGGGCAGTCTGCGCGGCGCCGGCGATACAAAGATTCCGCTGTGTATCGGCGTTTCAACCTCATGGCTGATTCAGATTCCGGGAACTCTTTATCTGGTTTACTGCGCACATGCGGGAATCGGAGCGATCTGGAGTCTGCTGACTTTCTACATCGGAGTGGATGCGGCGCTGATGGTTTATCGCAGACGGACCGGAGCATGGAAGAAGATCAAAGTGATTGACCTTCCTCCGGCACTCTCCGAGGAGGAAGAGGCAAAACTCGAAAGAACCTGTTGCGCATGAATGACTTGGATATTGTTCTTCTTGAAGAGCCGTTTTCGGCTTCGGATATGTGAAAAAGAGCTTGTTTGAAAATGCGTCTGCAGACGGGAAAGATATCGAGCTTTCTTCCTTTCCCGCATTGCTTTTTCCTGATTCGGTGATATATTATCCGCCGTTGAATTTCTAATTTTCAGGAGTAAACTTATGGGAACGGCCTCGAATACGGCTGAATGCATTATCAAAAACAAACTGGGTCTGCATGCCAGGCCGGCTTCGCTTTTTGTACAGACGGCCACAAAGTTTGACAGTGACATTACGGTCAGGAAGGATGACGAGGTCGCCAACGGGAAAAGTCTGATGAGCATGCTGGTGCTTTCCGCTGCATGCGGTTCGAAATTGATCATTACGGCCAGGGGCCCGGATGCCGAGCAGGCGGTCAAGGCACTGAATGAACTCATAGACAGACGATTTGATGAAGAATGAAAATGATAAAGTTTCCGCTGTTCCGCCTCAAGTACCATCCGAAGCAAAACGCGAGATAATGCTGCATGGGATTCCCGCTTCTCCCGGAATTGCCATCGGTGTTGCCCTGGCGGTCGGAGACAGCGACCGGATTTCCCTGGAACCGGAAAGCCATCCGATTACGGAAGCAGAGGTCCCGAACGAAATTAATCGTTTTACGGCGGCGCTGGAGAAGACGCGTCTTCAAATCATGGAGCTCCAGAAACGTGTGCAGTCTTCCCTTCAGGCCAGCGAGGCCAGTATTTTCGATGCTCATCTCCTGATTGTGGATGACAAGGTGCTGACGCAGGAAGTCGTTTCGGAAATCCGGAAAAAACTTCAGTCTGCCAATGTCGTGTTTTGTGAGATCATCCGTCGCTACATTGCCGCGATTTCGGGGGTTGACGACCAGTATTTAAAGGAACGGGCTTCCGATGTCGCGGATGTCGCCTACCGGATTCTGGAGAATCTCAACGGACAGGAACGGCAGCTTCTGGATCCTCTCCCCGGCCAGAGAATCGTGATTTCCCGTGATCTGACCCCTTCCGATACGGCTTTGCTTGATCGGGAGAATGTGCAGGCTTTTGCCACGGAAACCGGAAGTCGAACATCGCATACCGCGATTCTTGCCCGGTCCATGAAAATCCCGGCGGTCGTCGGGCTCAGCGGGATCTGCGGACAGATTCACAACGGAGACATGCTGATTATTGACGGTTTTCTCGGGGCGGTCATCCTGAACCCCAAGCAGGAGACCCTTGAACTTTATGCCCAGAAGGAGGCGTTCAAGGAACAGCTCTATAATGAACTGCAGCGGGAGAGCTCTCTGACTTCCGAAACCGTCGACGGGTATCGCATTCAGCTTGCCGCCAACATAGACAATATCAACAATCTGGATGACATTCTCAATTCCGGAGCGGCGGGAATCGGCCTGTTCCGTACGGAGTATCTGTTCATGGCGAACAAGATTCCTACCGAGGATGAGCAGTTTGAAGTTTACCGGAAAATCGCTTCCGCCATGGATGGTCAGGTTACCATTATCCGGACCCTGGATGTCGGTGGAGACAAACTCTCCTCTCTTTTGAATATTTCCCATGATCCGAATCCGTTTCTCGGATTGCGTTCAATCCGTCTCTGTCTGGCATATCCGGAGCTTCTGATTCCGCAGCTGCGGGCGATTCTACGAGCCAGTGCATTCGGAAATATCAAGATGATGTTCCCGATGGTGACCTGTGAGGATGAACTTGACAAACTGATGGAAATCCTGGAATCCGTTCGGAAAGAGCTGCGGATGGAAAAAAAGAAATTCGATGAAGAGATGGAAGTCGGCATCATGATCGAAACCCCTGCGGCCGCTCTTTTTGCGGATCATCTGGCAAAAAAGGCGGATTTTTTCAGCATTGGCACGAATGATCTTGTGCAGTACACCATGGCAGTGGACCGGGGAAATGAGAAGGTGGCCAACCTGTATCGGCCGGCGCATCCGGTGATTGTCATGCTGATTAATCGGATTGTTCAGGCGGCGGAAAAAGCGGGAATCTGGGTCAGCGTCTGCGGGGAGATGGCGTCGGATCCGCGTTTTATTCCTCTGCTGGTCGGACTCGGCGTGCAGGAATTGAGCATGAGTCCGGTTTCCCTCGGAATGGCTCGCAGAGTAATCCGCAGATTGAAAATGTACGAAGCGGAGTCTCTCGCGGAAAAAGCGTTGAAATGCACCGAACACGCACAGATCCTGAAAATGTCGGACGAGCTTCTGCATCGAATCGCGCCCGATGTGATCAGTCTTGCGATGAAGGGCGGATAACGATAACTAAAAAAAGGAACTGTTTTTATGGCATCTCCCAAAGTAAGGCTGACGACGAATCTCGGTGATATTGAACTCGAACTTTGTGAAAAGGATACCCCGGTCACAGTCCGGAATTTTCTTGACTATGTGGATTCCGGGCATTACAACGGAACGATTTTCCACCGGGTGATCAACGGATTCATGATTCAGGGCGGCGGCATGGACGCCGATATGAATGAGAAGGATACCGAACCTCCGATCAAAAACGAGGCGCATCAGGCGGGGTCCAACAAACGCGGAACCATTGCCATGGCGAGAACCAATGTCGTAGACAGCGCCACCTCCCAGTTTTTCATCAATCTTGTGGACAATGATTTTCTGGATCATAAGAACAAATCCGCCGCTGGATATGGATACTGTGTATTCGGGTTTGTGACAAAAGGCATGGATGTGGTGGATAAAATTGCAAAAGTGGAGACGGCACCCTACGGATATCATGATGATGTGCCGGTCGAACCCGTTATCATAGAGAAAGCCGAGCGGATCTGATTTCGATTCTGAAAAGAACAAATGGAGAGGAGTTCCTGCGGGGACTCCTTTTTTATATTGCTGCAGGATAGGAATCTAGAGAATAGTTTTTTGTCGATGCTTTTTGGTGATAAATGGAAGAAATTTTAAGTTTATTTCAATCGTTTGATAACGTCCGGAAAATTGCGCACATTTTGAAAGAAGGCTCTTGA
>CALXMJ010000082.1 GCA_944389445.1 uncultured Victivallales bacterium
GTATAACCGACTGCTTTGAGGGAAGAGCTTTCCGGAGCGGTTCCCAGGGCTTCGGCAAGTGCCTTTTCGGAGAGAAGCCGGACGCGGCGTTCCAGACGGATGTTTTTCTGATTGCCGCTCCAGTCGGTCGGCGAGAATTCGGCTTCCAGAAGGAGTTCCCTGCTGCCGTCGCGGGCGGTGATCCTCCACGGTTCGGTATCGAAGACGGCTGGCACCTGCCAGTTCTCAAATGTGAAATCCGCGCCTTTGGGGAAATAGATGCTGAATTGTCCTCCTTCCGGTCCGAGCCAGAAGCGGTCCTCGCCGCCGTAGGCGTTGATGTGCGGAGTCTTTTGTCCGGAGCGGATGAGTTTGTAATTGATCCAGCCGCAGCTGAATCCGTTGTCGCCGCCCATGGTGCTGGTCATGACGCGTCCCTGGTATTCCGGGGAGACGACAACCCGGGCTCCGGATTCGTTTTGGAGCACGACGGGGTTCAGTCCGTGTTCCTGAAGGAAACGGACATCGCCGATCAGCGTTTTCTCTGTGTCATGCGTGGAAGATTCTGTTGTCATAATGGGACTCCTTTGCCGCCGGGGAAACCTTTTCAGGACTGCTGTCCGGCCTCCCGGCATGGTTTCGTATGTTTTCGTTTGAATTCCTCGATGATTTTTCGCGCGATGCTTCCCGGAGGAGGAATCGGTGGAAGAGCATCCGCCCGGAACCAGCCGAGGGCGTCGAGTTCCATGCCATCGGGTTTTGCTTCGCCGGAGAGGTACTCCGCCGTAAAGCCGAGCATCAGCGAATTCGGAAACGGCCAGCACTGACTCGAAAGATAGCGGATGTTCCCGACCGTGATGCCTGTCTCTTCCAGGATTTCCCGGTGGATCGCCTCTTCGATGCTTTCGCCGGCTTCGACGAATCCCGCGATCAGACCGTGGATTCCCGGCAGGAACTTCCGGTTGTGGGCAAGAAGAATTTCGTCGCCCCGGGTCACCGCGACGATGACCGCGGGAGCCAGCTGTGGATAGAAACGTTCTCCGCAGAACGGGCAGACCAGCGCGACGTCGTCCGGCGACTCGCCGAGCTCTTTTCCGCATCTGCCGCAGAAGCGGTGCTGTCTGCGCCAGTGGAGCAGTTCTTTCGCCCGGCATCCGGCGGAGAAGGCGTCCGCATCCAGATGGCCGACCGCAAGACGGACTTCCACTTTCCGCATTCCGTCGGAAAGTTCATCCGGAACGGAAGGCACTTCGACTGCGAAACAGGGAGTCCCGTTGCGGAATCCGATGCTTAGCGCGGTGGAAAGATTCAGCGAGTCGAGTTCCGCAGCCCGCGGGAACGAAAATTTGTCCTGCTGAGCCCGGAGAAGCATTTCCCGTCCGCAGAACACGATCATTTCCGCATCCGGATTTTTTTTCCACTCCTCCGTGTAGACCGGAACGGGGTCCGGTGTGAACTTCGCCATGATGATGCAGCGTCCTTTCTTTTCGGATAATATACTCCTGAAACCGGGCGAGACAAGGGCTCCTGCTGAAAATCACGCGGTAAAATGCTTTCTGCTTGCTTTTCCGGGAGAGGCGCTTATGTGCGGGATTGCGTGTTTTTTTTCAGAAGGAGTACGCCGAGCAGGAGAACCAGCGGGAAGATCCCGGCGGTGAGGAGTCCGCCTTTGAGCCCGAGCTGATCCGCCCCCAGCCCGTGTCTTGCTCCGAACTCGACAACGTGTTCGAGCTTCTGAATAGAGTCGGAAACGATTCCCGTGATCCACGGGCCGACCGCACAGCCGATATCCCCCATTACGGCAAGCAGCGCAAACATCGCCGTCCCGCCTTTCGGAAACGCGGCGGCGGTCAGGCTGAAGGTTCCGGGCCACATCAGCGCCACCGAAAGTCCGCACAGTGCGCAGCCGAAGAGCGAAACATACGGATTCCCCGCAAGAACCGTCAGCAGATAACTGATGACGCAGAGCAGTCCGCTGAATGCAAGAGAGGGTTTCAGCGGCATCCGGCTGCCCAGAATTCCGTAGATTGTCCGTCCGGTTCCCATCAGGACGGCGAACATGCAGGGGCCCAGCAGGTCTCCCAGGACTTTCGGCACTTTCAGTCCCTTCTCCGCAAAAAGCGAGGACCATTGCGACATACTGAGTTCGGAGGCTCCCGCGCACATCATCAGGATCAGGGCGATCAGAAAACCGCGCGACGAAAACAGGTGTTTCAGTGAAGTCCGTTCCTCCTCCGGAACCGTCCTCCGCAGCGGAACCCGCAGGAACTTGAACAGGTTGTAAAGCGGAAGCAGAGCCCAGACGCACGGCAGAAAAAACCAGAACTCTCCTCCGATTGCTCTCAGCAGAAGGGTCGTTATTACGACCACTCCGACCTGTCCCCAGCAGTAGAAGGAGTGCAGAAGACTCATCGCGGACTCCTTCTCCTCGCCCGGCAGGGAATCCACAATCGGACTGATGATGACTTCGATGATGCCACCGCCCATCGCGTAAAGCACTACCGCTGCGCAGAGTCCGAGATACGCATCCGGCAGCAGTTTCGGCAGGATTCCGAGCCCGATCAGTCCCGCCGCGCTGAAGGCGTGGGCGATCACTGCCGATTTCCGGTAGCCGATCCTGTCCGCATATTTCATCGAAAGAAAATCCGCGCCGATCTGCACGCAGAAATTCAGCAGGATCAGCCGTCCGATCATCTCGAAGGAGAGTTTGTATTCCGTTTGGAAAATGAGGAAGAGAAGCGGCGCCAGGTTGTTGACGATCGCCTGCGTGATGTAGCCGAGGTAACAGGCTCGGAGCGTGTGTCTGTAAACGTGCCTCATGAAACAGAAGCCGGGGAGAAATGTGCTCTCCCCGGCGCAACGGATCAGTGGTTGTATTTGAGAACGAAGTCGACGATCGGCTGCGGATTCTCCAGACAGTGCGGATGGTGCTTCGCGCCGGGTTTGTAGATCACCTGAAGATTGCCGCCGAGTTCCTTCATGCGTTTTTCGACCACCATCGTGTTTTCTTCCGGAGGGACGACTTCATCCGCATCGCCGCAGAGATGCAGAACCGGGATGCCCGCATCGGCGATCGGCTTGAGATTGTCAACGGGATTTCCTTTGTATGCCATTGCCTGTTCCTCGGTGAAGCCCCAGGCCCTGAGACAGTTCTGCCAGGAGTTTTCGCTGCCGTGACCGTTTCCTTTGCCTCCGGGCCAGCTTTTGAAGTCGCAGACGGGATTGTCGAGGTAGAGACAGCTTACCTTGTCGGTGTTTTTCGCCGCCCAGTTGTAGACGTCGAGTCCGCCGCGGCTGTATCCGACGGGAACGCATTTCCGGTTGAATCCCATGGAAACCATAAAGTTGTAGAGCAGATCGAATCTCCGGTTCGATTCGGGCGAGCCGTAGAGTTCATCGACTTCGATGTGCGCGACATACCAGCCGCGTTTCAGCAGTGCCCAGTCGGCATTCGGGAAGGCTCCGAAGAAGCGCGCTCTCCAGTACCAGCGTTTCGCCGGATCGGGCGGACAGTTCGGCTTGACCAGAATGCATTTGATCCCGTTGAGTTTGAAGTCGCAGCGTTCGAATCCGCACCAGTCGGAAACTCTTCCGGGGAAATCGGTCCGGAATCCGTTCAGGTTGATTTCGAGAGGAGAGGTTTCCAGCATGCCTGTCAGAGCGGAGGCGATGAGATCGGCCTGTGCGTTGACTCCGGCTTCCAGATAGTGATAACCGTCATTGCAGCGGTATTCAGGATGGTTCAGCATCGGAGCGTAGAGATCAATGACGGGAATTCCGCGCGCGTTCATGATCTCTTCCGCGATCCGGTTCCGGCGGAGGACGACCGCGTTCTTTTCCGGATCCAGCTCCGCCGGGTTGTCCTTGACGGTGATGGGGGTCGAACTGCGCCAGAGAAGTCTGGCTTTCGTGTTCAGACGGAGAAAGTCGACGAATTCCTCCAGCCCGCGGCGGTAGAAGTCGTCGTCATAGGAGAAGCCGTGGAGTCCGTTGTTGATGCAGATGATGTCGATGGGATAATCCGCCAGCGCCAGCGCGAGTTCCCGGTACATCGCCGGATCCCCGACGATTTTCGACGTGGAATACGCTCCGATCGTTGCTTTCCCCTTCATCCGTTCCGCTACTTGCCCCCGATGCCCGGCGACGATGGAGTCTCCGATCAGCAGAATTCTCGGCAGGTCATGATTTCCGGTCGTGAACCAGTAAAACTGGCACCATTCGATCTCTTCTCTGTTCATTTTTTATAAATTCCTTTTTTTTTGACGAGATACGATTCTGTAACGTATCGCCGATCTGTGAACAGTCAAGCGGCATTCTCCAAAAATTCGGTAAGTTTTCAAAGGAACAGTTGCAAACAGTTGCAGATCACTTTTCTTCAAAAATCTTTTTTTTTGAGTTTGCAGAAGGGAAAAATCAGGAAAAATGTCTTGTTATTTTCCGCAACTGTCCTATAATTTCAGAAAATAACAGAAAAAGGTTGCGGAAGTGAGAGAATCAGTCAAACGAAATGTTACCTATCTGGAGATTGCGGAACAGCTCCGGCGGGAGATTCTGGAGGGAAAACTGAAGCCGGGAACTCCTGTTTTATCGAGCCGTGAGCTGGCCCGGACGTTTGGTGTTTCGCTCAGTACGGCGCACAAGGCTGCTAATTGTCTGGTCCGGGAAGCTCTGATTTACCGGCGACAGGGCAGCGGGACTTTTGTGAACTCCCCGAAGGCACGTTCGGAAAGGGTTCTCCAAATCGGCTGTGCGGTCCGGAAAGAGTTCGAGGATGTGAAAATTGCGCGTCTGCTGAGCATTCCGGGGCTCCGGCTGGTCAAGCGTCTGAGGGCGTCCGGCTGCCGGATTCGCTTTCTCTCCGGCAATGCCTTTGCGGATAAGGAAACTCTTCTGCCGTATCTGGAAGGGCTTGACGGACTTCTGATTTCCGCCGCTTACATCAATTTGCAGGAATGTTCCTATCTGCATGATGTCCGCCTCCCGACTGTGCTGTTTCAGGGGGACTGCGAACTGCCGCTTCCGTTTCATCAGGTCCTGCCGGATCACATGACCGGCATGCGGGAGCTTTTTTCCAGAGCGCGCCAGGCCTGCTTTCAGGGGATTATTGTGATTTATCCGGATCACGCGAACGGTTATGCGCGCCGCGATGCGTGCATTCTGGCCGCGAAGGAGTACGGGTTTATGGAGATCGAAGAGGTCGAGGCGGAGTACCCCGTCAATTTTTATAAACTCGGACTGGAACTGGCACGGCGCTGTTCCCGGCGGCTGATTGTCACCTGTACCGATCTGGCAACTTTTGATTTGATCCATGCGTTCCACGATGTCGGGCTGGAACCGGACCGGGAGTATCATCTGGTCGGCTATGACGATGTGGAGGGCATCGGCGTTTCTCCGCTGGCGGAGCCTACCGCAACCGCGCTTTCCGTGGACCGGAACGCAATCAACCGATATGCGGAAGAACTTCTGTTTTCCGAGATCCGGAACCCCTCCTCCTGTTCTCATATCATCCGGGTTCCGACGAAATTAATCCTCCGCAAAACAGCATTCACTCAATCATAAAAATACAGAAAAAAAGGAGATTCTGATGCATTCTGAATTCAAAAATTATGGAAATTCCGCCAAACGGATCTTTTCGTCCGAAGGTCGGAGAAAAAGACTTTTTACACTGATAGAGCTCCTTGTGGTGGTTGCCATCATTGCGATCCTTGCCGGGATGCTTCTGCCGGCCCTGAACAAGGCGAGGTCCTCCGCCCGGAGGACCACCTGTCTCAGCAATCTGAAACAGCTCGGGATCGGACTTCTGCAGTACACCGGTGATTTCGATGATATGATCCCTCCGATGTTCCAGAATCTGACCGCGGGACGGTGGCATCAGTCGCTTCTCGGCAAGGAACTGGGCAACTTTTCCGGAAAATTCACATCCGACTATATTGCGCTGAGCACATTGGAGTGTCCGGAAATCCTGAAAGAGAACCGGCAGGACCGCTGGTTCGAATGGTATATTGATTATGCGGTCAACGCCTGCATGATGGACGGCGACTATAAATCCAGGAAGATTTCCAGGGCGAAAGGGGCATCGGAGAAATATTTTGCGATGGATACCTGGTTCAATACTTCCAGCGATATTTCCGGATACGACCCCAACAAGGGATATATCCGCATGTATTATAAAGGGATTGAACCGAACTGGGGGCGTCCGGCGGGACGGCATCTGAACACGGTGTCCATGCTGTACCTGGACGGGCACGTCGGTTCCATCGCCGTGAGGGCTCCGCAGGACGCCTATTCCAGCGAGGCATTCTATTATACGGGCGACAACAGCCAGCCAGCCGCCCGACATTATCTCTGGGAATTGTAAAGGAGTGTTGATCCCATGCATATTTTCAACAGGATTTTTGTTGTCTTTTTTCTGGCCGTTCTGATCCTTTCCTGCGGTGCTGCCGAGGTGCGGAGAACCCTTCTTGCGGAAGATGCGGCGCAGGGCTGGGAGTTTCCGGCGCATGTCCGCATGGCCGGTTCGGAATTCGTGATCCCCGCGGGGAGCGGCGGGGAAGTGCTGTCGCCCCGTTTTTCTCTGCCGAAGCCGCGGCAGGAGATGATGATCGGATTTGAATTCAGGACTTCGCCGGAGTTTGAGCCGGGTAACTGGAAGATGTATGTGGAGGTCGTCTGGTTTGACGGTTCCGGACGGGTTCTGGGACGCCATCATCAGCATCCGTGGTTTGTGTTCCCGGCTCCGGCTCTGAATGGAAAATGGCTCCCGTTTCACCGTCCGGTGACCGCGGAATGCGCTCCGGAGAATGCGGTTTCCGCGCGTCTTCGGCTTTCCTGTTCCGGAAAGGGTGGTAAGGGGACTCTGGCTGTACGGAAAGTGGCATTTGAGTCGTTTTACCGTTTGCGCGGAGGAAGTTTTGCAAACTGGTTCGAGCCGGGAGAGCCGATCGTCTTCCGAGGGACGCTGCCGCCGGATGTGGAACGGATCAGAGGAGTCGTCACGGCAAGTGATGGAGCGCCTGTTGCGGAACGGAGTGTCGCACGGAAGGAGTTTGAACGGAACGGCTGGAACTGCCCGCTGAAGCGGCCCGGGTTTTATGCGGTCCGTTTCTTTTACGAAAACTCCTCCGGGAAGAGCATTCCGGTGGTGCAGGAATATTATGCCCAGCGGATCAACGGGAACCGGCTGGTGGAAGAGCGGAAGTTCGAACGGGATTTTCAGAACTTTGCGGTGACTGCGACGAAGGCGCGTCCTGTGGATCAGGTTCCGCCGCAGCTGGGGATCAGTCTGGCGCCGCGCGACGTTGCGCTGCCCTACCGTCTTGGAAGCAACATCGCGGATGAGTTCCGGATGCGCCGGCTGATCGGATATCATTTCATGCGTCTGCATTCGCTGAGCTGGGATGAGATAGAAAAATCTCCCGGTGTTTACGACTGGAGCACGGCGGACAAAATGTTTGAGACGGCGGCAAAAAATGGAATTCCGCAATCCAGAATTGACGCGGTTCTTCTGGATACGCCGCGTTTTTATACGAACCGTCCGGAAAACTCGGCGGAGATGAGCTATTCCGCACGGTATCAGTTCTATCCTCCGAACGACTGGAAGGCGTGGGAACGGTTTGTGACTGCCGCCGTGAAACGGTATCCGCAGGTCCGGTCCTGGGAGATCTGGAACGAACCGCATCTGCCGGGGCACTCCATTTTCTGGAAGGGGACCCCGGAGGATTACCGCAGGATGCTGGAGATCGGATATCGTGCGGTGAAGAAGGCCGCGCCGGGAAAACCCGTTGCGTTCGGCGGGGTCGGAATGCGGTATCAGGCGTTTTACCGCCGGATTCTGGAACTTGGCGGAGGCGGGTTCTTCGACATTCTGCCGCTTCACGGGACCTGGGCGGAGCCGGAGCCTTACATCCGGATCGGAAAGGAGTTCGGCATCGGACGCAAACAGTTTGTCAACAACGAGTGGCATCTGACGCTGTTCACCGCTTCTGATCCGGTGATCCTGAGCGAAGAGCAGCTCTCGTTCAATATGGTTCTGGATTTTCTGAACATGGTGAGGACCGGAGTGGAGAAGTTTGCGTCTCATAACGGATTCGGTCCCTGCTGGCACGGCGGAACCGAGCGGGAGATGGCGGACTTCCGGAGACCGGACGGCGCACAGATTCTGGGAATCTTCCGGACCTTTCCGAATCAGGAGCCGAAGTTTGCCGCGCTGGTCCTGCGGAATCTCTACGACCGTTTTTCGGGACAGATCCAATTCCGGGGCGCCTGGTCTTTTGAGAGCGGGGATGTGCAGTCCGTTGCGTTGGAGAGTGCATCCGGCCCGCTTCTGGTTTTCTGGAACATGGGGAAAAACGCCGTGGAACTTCCCTCCGCTCTTGCTTCGGCGGTCCGTTCCGCCCGGGTGCTCGACTGGGAAGGCCGAACGGTGAAAAATCCGTCTTCAATGCGTCTCTCTCCGCAGGTGGTGTATTATGCGGAAAAGCCCGATCTGAGCGGATCGGCAAAATGGACGGTTCTCAGCCGGATTGAGCCGTATCAGGAGTCCGAGGAGATGGAGTACCGGTTCCGTGGGAGTTATCAGGAAAACTCCCTGTTTTCCGATGGATGGAATCTGCGGAAGGATCTCTGCTGGATTCCATTGACGGAGTATCATTCGCTGATTCCCTCGGGCAAGCCATCGGCTTATGCCGGTCGTTTTGCCGTGGCGCTGAATCCATCGGGACTCGAAATATGCGTGGAAGTCCGGGATGCGATCCATACGCCTGTGCCGGAACATGAGCCCGGCAAACCGATTCCCTACTGGATGGGCGACAGCCTCCAGTTTGCCATCGACTGTGAGGGAAAAGGACAGCGCAAGTCCATGACCGAATTCATTTTTTCCTCGCACAATCATTACCTCTCCAAAGTGATGATGGCGTCTGTCGGCGGCGACATTCCGGATCGCCTGACTCAGCCCGGAGAGAGATTGAAATTCGGCTCCGGGATCGTAGAGCGTCGCGGAGAGCTCACGATCTACAAACTGCGGATCGCCGCTTCCGAGCTTTATCCGTTTGCGATGGTTCCCGGAAAAATGCGTCCTCTGCGTTTTTCGCTCCTGGTCAACAACAACGACGGCGCCGGGCGTGTGGGATATCTCGCCTGGGGCGGAGGAATCGGCGACCGGAAAAGTCCCGCCAAATTCGGAACGCTTGCTCTTCGGGGAACCGGAAAGACGCTCGCCGGGCAGAAGGAGCTGAGAAATCGTTTCCAGCAGTCGGAGCTTTCCTTTGATTCCGCGGCGGGCACGGTCAAAGTGGTATCGACTCTGAAAGCGGAGAAAGGGGTGGTGCCGATGGCAGGGGCAGGAATCGCTTCTGTTCCGGTGAAGGTGATTCCGGGAATGGTCTATACGGTCTCATTCGAGGCGCGGGGAACGGGACGTCTGGAGGCTTTTCTCGCGGGGAAGGGGATTCCTCGCTGGAATCTGCCCGCTACTCCGCTTGCCCTGACGGATAAGTTTGTCCCGATGAAAGGCGAGATGCAGGTCCCGCTGGAAGGGGAATCCATGCAGTGCTACCTTTTCACCTGGAGGCAGCCGGGAACATCCTTCGAGATCCGGAAGTTTGAAATTCGCGAAAAAGCGGAATAGAATTCTCTGTTTTCCTCCGTTTAAAAACAGAGCCGGGACTTTGCTGACGGCAGGTCCCGGCTCTTTCTGTCGGAAGACCCTGGTTGAAAAAACATATTTATATTGCAGAAAAAGAAAATTTATGTTTTTTTCTATTGTTTTTTCTTTTTTCTCTCTTGTTTTTATTTTTAAGATATGCTATAATTTAAAACGCAATATAAATAAGTTGGGGCGGTCCGCATGAAAAATATTGACAGGATTCGGAATTACATTGTTTCGCGGCGGGAGCAGGGAGAGCTGATGCCGGGCGACAGACTGCCTTCGTACAAATCAATGATGGAGATGTTCGGCATCAGTTATCTGACGGTATCCTCGATCATCAACAAGCTGGCGGAGGAGGGGCTTGTCGAAACGCGCCGGGGGCAGGGGTCCTATATTGCGGGAAGCGGGAGTCTGAGGGTGCTGATCAACATTCATCCGACGACGATTTCCTTTGCGGACATGCGGAAACTTCTGAACAAATATCTGGTCAATGCATCGCTGCATCTGGATTTTGACATTCAGGCGGTGGAGGATCTGGGAAACCGGCAGACGCAGCGTCGCTGCATGCATGACTACAAGGCGGCGCTTTCGGTGTATTCGGCGTTTCTGAAGGAAGATAATCTTCCGCCGGCGCAGCTGACACAGTTTCCGGATTACGAGAAAGTGATCGGCGGTCTTGCCACGGTCGAAGGACTCAACTACGAGGATTGTCTCCCGTATACCAGCACGACGTATCAGATCGGCGTGAACAGGGCTTTGCT
>CALXMJ010000083.1 GCA_944389445.1 uncultured Victivallales bacterium
ACGATATTCTGAGATTCGACTACAGGATGCACGCCGCCCTGCCGTCGGAATTCGCCCCGCTCGACCGCAGTATGAAACTCGCGGGACAGGCGTTCACGATCAAGGGAGCGCCCGACATCACCACCGACGGAGAGTTTGAAATGCGCGCGCAGATGCTCGAAGCTCTCCCGGAGGATTCCATCGTCGTCTGGGACTGCACCGGAGACCGCGTCACCGCCCAGTGGGGGGAAGTCATGACCATGGCCGCAATGCGGGCCGGCTGCCGCGGCGCGCTCGTGAACGGAATCCGGGACACGGATGCGATCCTCCGGCAGGGATTCCCGATCTTCAACATCTACCGCAGCAACGTCGGCATGCTCGGGCGGTTCCGCATGTACTACTATCAGAAGCCGATCCGGATCGGCGAGATCGTCATTGAGCCGGGAGACTGGATCTTCGGCGACATCGACGGCGCGATCCGCATTCCGGCCGATATCGCGTACGATGTTCTCCTCAAAGCCGAGAAACTGCTCGACCGGGAGGAGGGAATCCGCGGCATGGTCAACTCCGGACTGCGCCCGACCGAAGTCGTCGAAAAGGGAGGATATTTCTAAAAAATGGCAATCTTTCTGACAGAAGCGGAACGTTCCGGAATCCGCGCATTCCGATCCGACCCGGTCTACTCCAACCTCTACTGGGGACTCCTGAACCGGGTGAGAAAATATGCCGCCTCCCCCTCGCTCGAATGCGCCGGGACCGACACGGAGTGGCCGCACCATGTTCTGGAGTATCTCACCGACGCCGCGCTCGTCTGCGCCGTCGCGCCCGAAGAACGTCTGAAAACCCGGCTGCGCCACGCCGCGC
Organism: uncultured Victivallales bacterium; assembly: GCA_944389445.1. Lineage (GTDB taxonomy): Bacteria > Verrucomicrobiota > Lentisphaeria > Victivallales > UBA1829 > UBA1829. The sequence goes on from CALXMJ010000083.1 coordinate 844, forward strand.
TCGACGTGGCCGAACTGCCGCTCGACGACTGGATCGGGCCGTTCTTCCGGGATCACACGGCGACACCGCCGCGCGGCCACCTCGAAACCGCCCACTACGCGGCGGGACTGGCCATCGTCGCGGACCTCGTGCCGGAACTCTTCCGCGCCGAAGAGGCCGAAATCATCCGGGGAGCGCTGCGGGAAAAAGCCGTCCCGCTCTGCCGGGAGTGGCTCAGGTGGAACGATCGTCTCATGAACTGGCGCTGTATTCTGCTCTCCGGACTCGCCGTCGCGGGGGCGGTTCTCCGCGATGAAACCGTCCTCGACGAAGTGAGCGAAGAGTACCGGTTCTGCCTGAACGCAGTCCAGCCGGACGGCAGTTACGGCGAATCGCTGCAATACTCGAACTACTGCTTTCGCGGATTGATGCTGACGTATGAAGCGCTGCTGCGCAGCGGGCGCAACCCGGGCGATATGCCGTATGCAAAAGCGGTCCGCTGGTTCCGCCACAGCCTGCTCTACAACAAGCCGCTCTCCGGCTGGGGCGGGCATCCGCGCCCCCGGTCGCTGAATTTCAACGACAGCGCCGCACTCTTCGGGCCAGATCCGGATCTGCTCATGCACATCGCCGTCCGCGCCGGAAAAGAGATGCCGGCGGAAGCCGCAACCGCCCGGGAGCTCTTCGATGAACTCTACGCCGCGACTCCGGCGCAGGGGCCGTTCGACCGCAGCAGCTTCGGATTCCTGAACCGCTACGGGTTCCTGAGCGTCGTGCTCTATCCGCAGAGCGCAGCCGCCGCCCCGGAGAAAGCGGGAGGGGAACCGCCCTGGGCCGCTTTTTCCAACGGCGACCGCATCGCCCGGAACAGCTGGGAAAATCCGCGCACAATCCTCGGATTCCGCGCCGGATCGGAGTACCTCAACGCACCGGGACACCTGCACGAGGATGCGAACAGCCTGATTCTCGCCTATGCCGGGGAACGGCTGCTCGTCGATCCCGGTCACTGCTGCTACCGCAACTGGCTGCATCACTTCGATCTGGCGGCGGGCAGCCACAACACGTGCGTCTTCCGCTGCGGCGGAACGGAGCTCGGCCAGAAAGGGACTCCGGGCCGCCGGATCGGCCCCGGCCGGACGCTGAGTCCCGCCCTGCCGCGCGGCGGACGGCCGCTTCTCGCGGGACGGTGCGGCAGCGTAACCGTCTTTGCCAACGACGCCGCCGAAGCCTATGGCGCGCCGATCCGGCGTTTTGAACGGTTCGCGCTCCTCTGCGGGGAGCACGTGCTCTTCCTCGTCGACCGGATCGAGAGCAGCGAACCGGTGACCGCAATCTGGAACTGGCTGCTCAACAATCGCGACGGGGAACTCGAATGGAAACTTCTGCCGCCCGACCGGCTCGTGGCGCGGCGCGGACCCGCCGGGATGAAGCTCTTCCACATCGGCGCGGCGGACGATTTCCCGCAGGGACCTTTTTACGGTCACGTGCACGATGCGTACCATCCGCTGCCGGGGCAGAAAGGGGAAGGAGCGCCGGGCAGCGGTCTGCAGTTCCGCTGGCTGGAGCGCTCCGACCGCACCTCGCGGCGCGTCGTCCACGCGATCGCTCTCGACGACTACGGGCCGGTCACGCAGTGGCATCTGCAGACTGGCGCGGCAATCGCCCTGAAAGGGAGGGCTGAAGAGTGGGCACTCGCATTCGGGGACTCCGGGGAGATGCTCGTATCGGAAAAAAATTCGGGAGAATCCGTCCGCGTGGTTGAAACGGCGGAAAAGTGGAGTATGTTTCCGGCATGAAAATCCTGCGCACAATAAAACTGCCAGGGCTGTGGGCACTGCACAGCTACTACACGCTGCCGCCGTGGGCGCCGGACAACTCCGGGCGGCTGCTGCTCGCGGGGGTGGACCTCGCGACGCGCGAGGGAGAAGTGTTTGTGGTCGGGAAAGACGGCGAAATCGAAGAGCGCTTCGGCCGCCATGCGGTCGAGTCGGACTTCTTCCACACCGGGTTCTGGCAGAGCTGGAGTCCGGACGGGCGCAGCGTCTACTTTCTGAACGGTTCGCTGCGTCATCCGCAAATCACCCGCCGCGAACTCGCGACCGGGCGGGAATGCTCCATCGACGGCGCGATGGAGGGGGCGTCGCCGGACGGGGAGCCGATCGTCTCTGCCCTGATCGGCATGCTTTACGCGGCCGGCTACGGGACCGGGGTCTACAATCCCGGGCTCAGCCCGGTTCCGTTTGAAGAGCGTGACCGTCACGGGGTGTTCGAGTACGACCTTGCCGCCGGGAGCGCCGAACTCCGGCTCAGCGTGCAACAGGTGCTCGATCTGCATCCGGACCGGGAGAAGCTGCTCCGGCTCGACCGCGAACTGGCGGAACGCAACGGCACTCCGACCGGACTCACGCTCATGTGTTACTGTGTGCGCTGGAGCCGTGACGCGCGGCGAATGATGTTTCACTTCGGCAACCACTGTGTCGTCAAAGAGCGCGGGGAACCGAAAATCCTCTATCTTTTCACCTGCAACCGGGATTTCACGGATCTGCGTCTGGCGCTCGATCTCTGCGACGGCGGCGTGCACTGGAGTTTCCATCCGGACGGGGAGCATCTCGTCGGGTACGCCCGGAACGTCCTCTCGTCGGTCGGGATTGACGGAACGGGATTCCGGCAGCTGTGCGACGCGCGTGGCGGCGGCCATCCGAGTCTCTCTCCGGCGGATCCGCTGCTCGCGGTCACCGACACCTACAACGGAATGATCGAATTCTGGGACATCGGAAAAAACCGGAAAATCGATGAGGCGTTCTTTCCCGCCCTGACGCCGGGGAAAGAGGCTTATCGTCACGGACGCAACGAGTTCCGAGTCTGTCATCACCCGGTATTTTCGCCGGACGGGCGGAGGGTGCTCTTCAATGTACTGGAGGATGAATTGAGTTATCTGGTTGAAATCGAACCCCCGGTGCGGCGATGAGCGTCCTCGGAAACATTCTCTGCCGCGGCAACACCTGGCCGGTCGGACGGACGCTCACGGCGCGTTTCGCGCGATGGCTCGGGCGGCTGCTTGCGCTGCGCCACCGGAACGTCGAGCTCGCCCGCTCGGTCATGATCGCTCCGGACGCGCGTGTGAATCCCCGCGACGGCAGAATTGCGATCGGGGAACGCTCCCTCCTCGCCTCGGGCGCGATGGTCGAGGGGGAAGTCACGATCGGGGACGACTCTTCGGTCCAGAACTACACGATCATCGTCGGCTATCCCGGCAACGGAGCGGTCCGCATCGGCAGCAAAGTCCGGATCGCCGCCCACACCATGATCGTCGCGACAAATCACGTGTTTGCCGATCCGAATCGTCCGATTCACGGACAGGGGTTGAAACCGGAACCGATTACGATTGAAGATGATGTATGGATCGGGGGGAATGTTTTCATCACGGCGGGAGTCACCATCGGCAGCGGCTCGGTCATCGGGGCGGGGTCGGTGGTGACCCGGTCCATTCCGCCGCGGAGCGTCGCGGTCGGCGCTCCGGCCCGGGTCATCCGTCGCCGGGAGTGAGCCGAATTCCGGATCGGGCTTGACTTTCCGTTGCAGAAGCGCTATTTTCGTTTCCATACAGAAAATCGGCAGGTGTTCTCATGAAAAAAATTCCGCTCATGCTCGCGGCCGGAATTCTCTCGGCCGGGTTGTTCGCCGCAACGCTGCACGTGGCTCCAGACGGCGACGGGGAATCCGTGTTCCGGACCATCGGAGCGGCCGCGATCCGGGCGCAGCCGGGCGATGTGATTCTCGTCCGCCCCGGCGTCTATCGGGAACACATCGCACCGGAACGCGGCGGCGAGGCGGGAAAACCGATCGTCTACCGCGCCGCGAAAGCAGGAACGGTGTTCGTCCGCGGCAGCGAAATCTGGAAACCGGAACTCACTCCGGTGGCAGGACAAAACAACGTTTTCACCACTCCGACACCGGACGACGCATTCTTCGGAGATTTCCCGAATCCGTTCAAACGCAAGCTGAATGCGGGCAGCTCCGACAAAAAAGAACCCGCCCGCCCTGCCGACAGTGCGCTGCTGCCCTACTCGCTCGGGCAGATTTTCTGCGACGGACGGGAGCTGCGCCAATCGCAGACGGTCGAGGAAGTAGACCGGGTACCGGAGAGCTGGATCCTCTCGCCCGACGGAAAGAGTCTCCGGCTGCACATGCCTCCGGGATATGACCCGAGCCGTTCACAGCTCGAGCTTTCCGTGCGAGACCGGGTGTTCGCTCCGGCGCGACGCGGGCTCGGCTACATCGAGATCGAGGGTTTCATCTTCGAGCACTGCGCAAATCAGGCGCCCTTTCCGCAGCTCGGGATGGTTTCGACCCGCAGCGGTCATGACTGGGTGATCCGCAACAACGTGATCCGCCATGCCAAAACGGTCGGCCTCGACGTCGGCAGCGAATACTGGCGCACCGATCTGCTGCCGAAAACCACACCGGAAGACCGGAAACTGCTGCGCAAAGGCGGACGCCACCTCGTCACCGGAAACCTCATTGTCGAAAACGGTCTCTGCGGCATCGCCGGATGGAGCTGCCGCGGCGTGAAGATCATCGGCAACACCATCGAACGCAATAATTTACTCTCTCTGACCACGAGCGAATGCAACTGGGAGGAGTGGGCCGGAATCAAACTGCACGAAGCGGATGAGGCGCTTGTCGAAGGCAATCTCGTCCGCTTCAACGGCGCCCATGGGATCTGGTTCGACAACGGCTACAATCAGGCGCGCATCACGCGGAATTTCGTTTTCGGCAATGTCGGGACGGGGATATTCATCGAGCTCGGCGCTGGCAACATCCTCATCGACAATAACATCGTGGCGAATACGACGCCGTTCTTCGGGCCCTATCCGGGACGGGGGATCTACGCGCACGACGCCTCCGGCGTGCGGATCTGCCACAATCTCGTCATCGACAACAAGGCCGAGGCGGTCTACATGCAGAACGTCACCGACCGGAAATATCACGGCAAAATCGTCGAGACCTCCGATGAACTCGTGGTCAACAACATCTTCGCAAACAACGGCGGCGGCGTGAGCCTGCCGTTCCCGGAGAAACGTTCCGGCAACTGCGTCACGGACCACAATCTCTTCGTCGGCGACGTGAACTTCCGGTACAGCGCCGGGACCGCCTGGGAACAGATTCTCGCCGCAGTGAAACCGAAGCTGACGCGGGAAGAACTGGTTCGCGCGGAACTCATCCGCGGCTTCGCCCCCGCCGTGTGGCCGAAAGTATCCGGCCGCGAAACGGGATCGATCTTTCTTTCGCAGCGCGAATTCCAGATCCGGATCAAACCGTTTGAACCGTCGATCTACATCCGGAACGTCTCCGGGAAAACCTTTGTGTTCGAGCCGGTTGCGGGAGTGGAGCGGGATTTTCTCGGTCAGCCTTACGGGAAAACCGTCCAGCCCGGTCCGTTTCAGGATCTCAGCAGCCGGACCGATTACCGGCTGCTCTTCCCGGTCCGGAGATGAAAGGCGGTGGCGGGATGGATTATCCGATCGACTATCCGGTCAAACTGCTGAATATTCACACTTCCAGTTTCGATGGATCCTATTCCTACCCTCGTCATTACCAGAAATTTCCGCAACTCTATCTCGTACTGGAGGGGAAAGTTTTCTATGAGGCGGACGGCGAGGAACTCACATTGACCGGCGGCTGCGGCGTCTGGGTTGCGCCCGGTTGCCTGCGGGCTCCGCGCGCGGGATCCGATTCCGGGCGGAAACTCGTCGGCATTTTTCTCGCCCGGCAGGAGCTGTTTCCCGACTCGGCGGGGATCCGGCGGATCACCCTCGACGGGTCGGGTCGCCGCGACGCAGCGGAATGCGCCGATGCCGTCGAACGCGGCGGTTCCGGCGCAGTGATTCAACTGCTGTTCAACCGCCTCTGCTACACGCTGGAGGCGGCTCTCTTCGAGCCGCCTCCCCCGCACGATCCGCGGCGGGAGCGGGAGGAATCGACGGTCCGCGCCCTCGAGAGAATCATGAGTGCAAATTTAGGCAACCCGCTCTCTTTCGAGGAATTATGTCGTCTCGCCCATCTCTCGCAATCGAGTGCGGGGAGGAGTTTCCGCCATCGGCTCGGAGTCTCACCGATGGAGCATTACCGCAGAATGCGCCTCGAACGCGGAGCGGAACTGATCCGATCCGGGCACAGCACGGTCTCGGAAGCGGCATTCGCGACCGGATTCTCCTCTTCGCAACATTTCGCGACGGCATTCCGAAACTGTTTCGGGAAAACCCCGACGGAACGGAATTGACCGGATTTTATACAGAAAAGAGCAGTTCTTGAACGAAATTCCTGATTTTTCCGGTTATATTTCGTCAGTTTTCCATACATGAAACTGGAGGATGAAGCCATGGATCCAATCAAAGTCGGAATCATCGGATTCGGCCGCAGCGGATGCAACATCCATGCCGACGCAATCGCCCGGATGCCGGAACTGTTTGAAGTGTGTGCGATCTGCGACCTGCTGCCGGAACGACGCAAGCATGAGGCGTTTCCGCACGCGAAACCGTATGCGGACCATCGCGAACTGCTTGCGGACCCTGCGGTCGAACTTGTAGTGGTTGCCCCGCCGAACTGTTACCACGCCTCTTTCGCCGTCGAAGCACTGAACGCGGGCAAACACGTGCTGTGCGAAAAGCCGTTCGGCTTCACCACCGCGGATGTCGATGCGATGATCGCGGCGTCGAAACGGGCGAACCGCATTCTGCAGCCCTTTCAGCAGCGGCGCTATGAGGAGGATTTCCGCAAAGTGCTCGAGATCTGCCGCAGCGGCCGGCTCGGGGCCATCGATTTCATCCGCATTTCGTGGGTCGGATTCAGCCGCCGCTGGGACTGGCAGACCTCCCGCCGGTTCGGCGGGGGTCAGCTCTATAACAACATGCCGCACCTCGTCGATCATGCTCTCGAACTCTTCGGAGAAACAGTCCCGGCAGTCTGGTGCACGATCAACAACGCCCTTTCCAGCGGAGACGCCGAGGACGAAGTTCACCTGATTCTGCACGCGCCGGGAGCTCCGACCGTGGAAGTCGAAATGGCGGCGACTGCCGCCTATCCGCTCGACCGCTGGTATGTCTGCGGAACGGCCGGCGGACTGCGCGGCAACGCAACTCATCTCGAATGGAAGTGGGTCGACTGGAGCAAAATGCCGGAACGCCCGCTCGATCTCCATCCGACAGCCGGGCGCAGCTACAACAGCGAAACCCTCGAATGGCACAGCGACAGCTGGGATGCGGAACAGCAGAGCGACGCGGGTGCCGGCGCCGCGCCCGCGCCCAAACCGGTCATGGCTCTCTACTCGGGCCTCTACCGGGCCATCCGGCAGGGAGCGCCTCAGGAGATCACGCCGGAGCAGGTGCGCCGCCGCGTAGCCGTCCTTGAACAGTGTTACCGCATGAATCAAATCCCGTTTCCGAAAGGGACCCGCTGAAAATGGATTCTCTTACCGCTTATCTCGGAATTAAGACCTATTCGTTCCGCTCCATCCCGGCCAACCCGGATGTCGCCGCAGCCGTGAAAGAGTGCGGGGTACGCACGGCGGATCTCTCAGGATGCCATGTGAACTATGCGAAACCGCGGAGCTGGCCGGATGTGATTGCGGCTTACCATGATGCGGGAGTTCGCCTCTCCGGCATCGGCGTGGCGGGATGTTCGCCGGACGAAGAAAAAAACCGTCCGTTCTTTGAATTCGCCCGACTGGCGGGATGCGGCGTCGTGAGCGTCACGTTCCCGCCGGAAGAGCACGAGATGACGCTGAAAATCCTCGAGGCGCTCTCGGAAGAGTACGGATTGCGCGTCGCGATCCACAACCACGGCGGCTATGACTGGCTCGGCAACTCGACGATTCTGCGCTATATCTTTGCGCGCACCTCATCCCGGATCGGGCTCTGCCTCGATACGGCGTGGTGCATGCAATCGGGTGAAAATCCCGTTGCCTGGCTCGAAGAGTTCGGCAGGCGGCTTTCCGGAATCCACTTCAAGGATTTCACGTTCGCCCCCGACGGGACGGCCCGGGACACCGTCGTCGGCGAGGGAGCGCTCCATCTTCCGGAGCTGCTCGCCCGGTTTCGCGCGCTCGATTTCTCCGGCAGCGCGGTTGTGGAATATGAGGGTGACGATCCCGTCGCCGCTTCCGCCGCCTCGGTGCGGAACATCCTCCGGCTCTATCCGGAATGAACCACTCTCCCGCCTCGCTTCAACCGGCCGCCCGCGCGGCCGTTTTTTGTTTTCAATGCCGGAGAAATCCTTTTCCCGGTGGAAAAAAATAGTTTTTTGAAGAGAGAATGCCGTCTGGTGCTCAAACGCCAGATGGCATCACCTTTTCCTGTTCTAATCTTTTCAAAACTCTATCGCTGATATTTTCCTTTACCATGGGGCTCACTGGGCATACACGCCGCAAGCCGCCGAAAAGTGCTGAAAGAGTTTCGCGGCGAATGGTTCGGCGCTCACATTACCTATCCCGGAAAGTACCGGAATCCGTAAAGGGACTCCGCCGCCGGAGCGATTGAAATCGCTGAAAAAGAGATTCGGACGCATCTTGACGGACTGGTTCGGCAGTCCAGCGAGGGATACGTTGCATACGGGAGGCTCCGCCAAGTCACGTTTGTCGTCTGTAATCGCTCAGGAACAAATGTGCGCAAAACTTCGGACACTACCGAGCAGAGTGAAGCATATTTCTTTGTTTGAAAAAAGTGCGATATTCAGTTGGAGAACGGCCGGTATGCTTTTTCATGAATCGAGAAAGATAGAATTCCGAACTGAAAGCAAGTTTTCCCGCCACCTCTCTCAAAGTAATTGACGGATCAGCAAGAAGAGCCATTACTTTCCGCAGAAGTATATTGGTCAGATATGTTTTTGGTGTTAGCTTAAACCTGTTTTTGAATCTTCTGCGGAAAACATCCGCATTCATTTCCATTTTTTCAGCCAGTGATTCCACTGTCATTAACGCATTGCATTGTTCAGAAATAAACGGCAGCAATCGGTCTAAAATCGGATCGGATTTTTGCATTTCACTCTCGGTTCCTTCCGGCCAATGTTTCAAAAAGAAATCCAGCAGCAAAGCGCGGATGCGGCAAACTTGCCGCATTGCATTTTCATCCTGCCAAATCCGGGCCATTTCCTGAATCATTGCAGAGGCGTCTCCTTCAAGGCATTGAGAATTTTCCGAATTGAAAAGATCTATCCCTGGAAATTTTTCAAAACCAACATGAAATGTATAATACATAATTCCAGGTTGGAGACAGTAATCAGCCGCTTGCCCGCTTGGAATAAAATAAAAATGATTTTCCTTCAGAATACGGGAAAAACCAATTCCGTTGTCGATAAAACTCTCTCCTGAATTATCGCTTTCAAATACAAGAACCAAAATATTGTAAGGGAAAACGCATCTGTCATGAAACGACAGGCGTTCTTTGCGGAGAAGATGCAGAACAATCATGTTCGATGCATTGAACAACGAGAGATGACTTTTATCTTCAATGTCGGGAAAGTGCATGATTTCCATTATAAAAATCCATTCCTTTTGCCTTTTTTTGATATATAATAATATACAAAGAAATTACAAAAAAACAAAGAGCGGTTCAAATGAAAAAAAATGATCTTGACTTTACCGGAAAGACAGCAATCGTTACCGGAGGAAGGCGCGGTATCGGGCGGGCCATAGCGTTGGCGTATGCCGAACATGGCGCAGAAGTGGCAGTCATTGCAAAGAACCATGATGGAAGCGGGATTCTTGCCGATCTGGAAAAAACAGGAACGCCGGGACATTATTTTTCATGCGACATCGGTGACGAATCGTCACGCCGCGGCTTAATCGCCGAAGTCGTGAAACAATTGGGAGGGCGGCTTGATATTCTGGTGAACAACGCAGGAATGCAATTCGTTGAAACCATAGAAAACTGTACTGAAGACAACTGGAAAAAAAGCGAAGCGCTTATGCTGGATGCTCCCTATGACTTTTCCAGGCAGGCGATCCCCTTTATGAAAGCCCAACACAATGGAAAGATAATCATGATCTCGTCCATTTGCGCCATACGGGAAGGCGGTGCAAATTTCGGCTATGGAGTCATGAAAGCCGGAGTTGCCGCCATGGCTCGCTGCATGGCGAATTCGCTTGCTCAATACAACATTCAGGTCAATGCGATCGCTCCCGGTATTATTCGTACTGATCTGACAGAGCGGCAAGGTTGTTTTGAGGATCACCGTTACAAGTCCGTTATTCAGAAATATCCGGCCGGACGTTTGGGAGAACCGGAGGAAATCGCCGGAGTCGCTTTGTTTCTCGGCAGTAACTTGAGTTCATTTATGGATGGGCAGCTGTTGATTGTAGATGGCGGCTTTTCCGGTAATTAACTGAAATATGGAGTTTTTTATGAAATATGCAGAAATCAAGCGGGAATGGGGAAATTACTATCGTGGGATATCATCCCATTGTGTCTCAAGGCCGTTCAACCCTCTGAAAAAGGAGATGGACGCTTTCGCGGAGGCCAATCCCGGTCTTTCCCCCATGATGCTCAAGGCCGGACAATATGAAATCATCGCCGATAAATTCATACCGGTTTTGCTGCCGCATAATCCGTTTTTCTTTGAAACCGGTCTGAAAATGGCGGAATATGATGGCCGCGTTGATCTGAGTTCCGGCGGCTGGTTGTATTTACGCAATGTGGCGCTGTATTCAGATTCTCCGGAAAAGGCCGCAGATTACAGGCGGTACTGCTATGGCGATTTGATCGGTCTGCATCTGTCGTACGGGCCGTACTATGATTACGATCACCACTGTTTCCCGTTCTCCAACATGCTGGAACTGGGATTGTCCGGTATATTGAAGCGTCTTGAAGAGGGACATGCCGGAAATACGGAACCGGAAAAAGCCGAATTCTATGAAGCTGCCCGGCGCGGCATTCTGGCAGTTCGGAAAATCGCCGAAAAGTTTGCCGCCGCCGCAGAGGAGAAACTCGCCTCGGCCGAATCTCCGGAGGAAAGGAAAAATCTGGAACGGATACGGACGGCCGCACGCCGGATACCGTGGAATCCGCCGCAGACATTTTACGAAGGCCTGGAATGCCTTTGGTTCTTCCATGAGCTCGGCAGTGTTCTCGACGGCATCGGCATGTCCGTTCTGGGGTCTCCCGACCGCCAGCTTATCCGGCTTTACCGCCGGGATATTCAGGAGAAACGCCTGACTGAAGCGGAAGCCTACGAACTGATCTGCCTGTATATGCTTCAGACGGACAGCAAACTTGATTTCGACCGTCCGATTGAGGGGCAGTTCAACGCCGGAGAACAGGGAGACACGCTGATTCTTGGCGGTCTGGATGAGAGCGGCAATGATGTGACCAATGAACTCACCTTCCTTTTTCTGAAGGCGCATCGCGAATTGAAACTGACCTATCCCAAAATTCATATCCGTTTCAGTTCCAGGACGCCGGCAGTTCTGTTCCAGGAGGCGGCCAAAGACTTTCTGGCCGACCGGAACGTGCTGTCGTTTCTGAACGACGACATTGTCATCCCGTCCCAGATCATGGCGGGCAAAACGCCTGAAAGCGCAGCAAGGTATGTGGCGGGCGGCTGCTGGGAGAACATTCTGGAGGGATATGAGCACAGTCAGGGCGCCAACAGCTATTTCAGTCTCGGAAAATGCGTTGATCTGAGTATCCATGAGGAGAATGAGGATGAAAAGTCACTTGAACTGCCGTTCCGGAAACTTGACGGCGCCACTTCGTTCGAGGGGGTCTATTCCATTGTAATGGATAATATAAAACTGGCGCTGCATCAGCTTTTCAGCATCCAGCAGAAATATGGCGCTCTGTGGACGCAGGTCAATCCCTGTCCGTTTTTCTCCGCCTGTCTGAACGGCTGCGCCGAAAGCGGCCGGGACTATTCCGCGGGCGGAGCATGTTACAGTCCGCATGGCATTCCGTTCACCGGGGTTGCGGTACTGGTAGATTCCCTGCTCGCGCTGAAGACGATCTGTTTCGGAGAAAATCCCGTTCCGCTGCCGCGCCTCCTCGCAGTGATCCGCAATGACTGGCGTGATGCGGAGGCGCTGCGCTGCCGGGCTATGGCTTCTCCGCATCTGGGCGACGGCAAGGGGGAAGCCGCACGGTTGACGGCTCGCATTCTCAATGACCTAGCGGATTATGTCGCCGGTTTCCGCAACGAATTGGGCGGAATATATCAGTGCGGGCTCTACAGTTACCGTGATATCATCGACTGGGCGAAGGTCACCCGGGCGACACCGGATGGCCGCAGAGCCGGAGATTTTCTCTCGCAGGGACTGACCCCGGCGCGGACGCACGCCGATGCCGTAACGCAGGTATTCTCCGACACGGCGTCGTTGCCGCTGCTCCGCTTCCCGGCCAATTCCGTGCTGACCTTGAGCCTGTCGAAGAACGGTCTGACGGAGGCGCTGCTGAGCGGGTTCCTGAAAGCGTGGGTACTTGTCCGCGGAAGCGGTATGCTGCAGCTGAACTGCATCAGCCGGGAAGAGCTTGAGGATGCGCAGAAAAATCCGCAGAATCATGCTTCGCTGATTGTCCGGCTCTACGGATATTCCGCAAAATTCATCACGCTTTCAGAAGAAAAGCAGCGTGAATTCATCTCCCGCAACATATACTGAGAGATGCCGCCTGATATGACCGCTGCTGATACAAAAATCTTTGATATCGGACACTTCTCCGTGCATGACGGGCCGGGCATCCGCACGACTGTGTTTCTGAAAGGATGTCCTTTACGGTGCCTCTGGTGCCATAACCCGGAATCGCAGTCAGAAAAAAGTGAAATATTCTTTACCCCGTCCCGGTGTGTGGGCTGCGGAGCGTGTTTCACTGTCTGCCCGGCGTCATGCCACCGCATGGAAAACAAGATGCATCTCTTTGACCGGAAACGATGCACGCAATGCGGGATTTGCGCCGCAAACTGTCCCGCCGGCGCCCTTGAGTTGTGCGGCAGGCATCTTTCACCGGAAGAAGTCATGGCGGAAGTTCTGAAAGACCGGGTTTTTTATGAAACTTCAGGCGGCGGCATGACGGTTTCCGGCGGGGAGCCGCTGGCGCACTTCGATTATCTGTTCCACCTGCTTTCACTGGCCCGGAAGGAGAAAATCCATACCTGCGTTGAAACATCCGGCTATGCTTCGTTCGAGCATATCCGCGCCCTGATTCCGCTGGTCAGTCTGTGGCTGTGGGATTTCAAGGCTTCCGAAGCGGATCACCGCAGGCTTACCGGCGTGGAGGCGGAGCGGATCCGCGGCAACCTGCGAAAGCTCGATGCGTGCGGCGCGCCGCTGGTTTTACGTTGCCCATGGATTCCGGAGATCAACGATTCCTCCGCTTACAGCGAGGAACTTCTTGAAATCTCGGCAGAGCTGAAAAGTGTCAGGAGAATTGAAATCGAACCCTACCAGCCATTAGGAGAGGACAAATATAAGCGTCTGGGACGGCCATTGCTCTGTGAAGCGAAATTCCCTTCAAAAAAGGCGAGCGGGGATTACCTGAAATTCCTTCAGAACCGGACAAACATCCCGGTCGTCGAGGGGTAACAACAAGCCGTCCGAACGCCTCACCTGGAACATCCGAAAGAACTGCCTCTTTGCCGGAAACGAAGCCGGTGGGCAGCGTCTCGCAACTGTATTCATTCGCTGCAACATGCAAAGCGAACGGCATCTGCTTTCGCAAGTGGCTCGAAGACGGTCTGCCGCGTTTGAATTCCACTCCAGCAGAGCAGATTGATTCTCTGATCCCCAAGGGAGAAGTAAAATAGTCAATGAGCTCAGGCTCATTATTATGAAGCGGGGAATGCCGTCTGGTGCTCAAACGCCAGACGGCATCATTTTCTCCTAGCTCTAATTTTTTCCAAAGCTCTCCGCGATATGTGAATTTTTACAACTCCGGGCGGATTCATTCGGCACTCCATATCGGACGCCGGATGAAGTCTGTTTCGGTACTTGCAATCGGCCAACAATGGGATATAGTAAACCAAGACTTTTACACTAATTTTCCCATAAAAATTGTCTAGGCGGCAGGGCGATACGCATTATTCTCTGAATGTCTGAGCTTTATAAAACCAGAAACGAGTATAAAATTATGAAACCATGGGAATTGCAATATTTTTCTCCGTCACCGCAGAGTGAAGTCAGAAAACGTCCGGCGTGGAAACTGCTGGATGACGGAACCTATGAGATTCATACCGGCTGGGGCGGCGAGGAGCCCGGATGGGAGCAGTGGGCTCTTCCGCTCGGATGCGGCTGGTTCGGAACAAAGATCTTCGGGGGAGTCCCGCTTGAACGGATTCAAATTACGGAAAACTCCCTTGCCAATCCTTACCCGGAGGGACTCAACAGTTTTGCGGAACTCTTTCTGGAAACCGGTCATGAGGAATACACCGGCTACCGGCGTGCCCTTTCGCTGGACGATGCGGTCGCCGAGACGGAATATGTCAGCGGCGGGGTCCGATACCATCGCGAATGTTTCAACTCCTATCCCGACCGCGTTGCCGTCCTGCGGATTACCGCCTCGAAACCTGGAGCAGTAAGCGGTCGGATCTTCGCGATCCTTCCCTTTCTCAAGGAGTTCGGGGCACAGCCCGGTGACGGCAAAGGAAAATCCGGAAAAATCTATTACGAAAACAATCGGATTGTCATGTCCGGTCATATGGACTATTATGAAATCGACTACGAAGGCGAGATCCGTGTACAGGCGGAAAACGGAGTCGTAAGTGCCGATTCAAACGGCATTTCGATCAAAGAGGCGGACCGCCTGACTCTCTATTTCTCGTGCGGCACAAACTATTGTCTGGAAAGCAGGGTTTTCGAAGAGAAGGACCCGAAAAAGAAACTTGCGCCGTATCCGCATCCGCAGGAGAAAATCCGGCAGACGCTCGACCGGGCTCTCAAACTCGGATTCGAGGAACTCAAGCTCCGTCATCTGGAGGATTATCACGACCTTTTCCGACGAGCTGAGATTGATCTGGGAGGCGTTCGGGAGCCGGACAAAGGCACCGATCTTCTGCTGGAAGAATATAAAGCGGGAAAAGAATCCCGTTATCTGGAGGAACTCTACTTTCAGTACGGCCGTTATCTGCTGATCTGTTCCTCGCGGAAACAGACTCTTCCATGCAATCTTCAAGGCGTCTGGAATGTCTACGATTCCAGCCCTTGGAGCTGCGGCTACTGGCACAACATCAATGTGCAGATGAACTACTGGCCCGTTTTTTCCTGTAATCTGACCGAACTGTTTGAATCCTATGCGGATTATCATAAGGCCTATCTTCCTCAGGCGCGGAAATACGCCGCACAGTATCTGAAGGAGATAAATCCGGATCAGACACATTCCGAATGCGGCTGGACGATCGGAACCGGAGCATGGCCCTATCGGATCTCCGCGCCCTCCGCGAAAGGGCATTCGGGACCCGGAACGGGTGGCTTGACGGCAAAACTTTTCTGGGAATACTACGATTTCACAAGGAATCCGGAGATCCTGCGCAGAATCTATCCGATTCTCCGGGGAATGTCCGTTTTTCTGTTTCACTGTCTCCGGAAACGCGGAGATGTGTTTCTTGCCGTGCCCTCCGCTTCGCCGGAACAGGTGGATGTCTCGCCGGAACAGAAAGGCTATCTCCATACGGAAGGGTGCGCCTTCGATCAGCAGATGATTTATGAGACCTTTCACGATACACTCCGTGCCGCGGAAGCATTGCAGATCGAAGAGCCATTCCTGAATACGATTCGCGAAATTCTGCCTCATCTGGAGCCGGTTCTCATCGGAGACTCCGGACAGATCAAGGAGTTCCGTGAGGAACACGAATACGGGGAATTCGGAGAAAAGCATCATCGCCATATCTCCCAGCTCATCGGACTGATGCCGGGAACCATCATCAGCGAGAAGACGCCGGAGTGGATGGAAGCCGCGCGCGTTTCCCTCACGAAACGCGGCGATCTTTCCACAGGATGGGCGATGGCTCACCGTCTGAATGCCTGGGCAAGACTCGGCGACGGGGAACATGCCTTCCGCCTTCTTCAGACGCTTCTTTCCAAAGGGACTCTTCCCAATCTATGGGATACGCATCCTCCGTTCCAGATCGACGGCAATCTTGGTGGAACCGCAGGGATTGCGGAGATGCTTCTGCAATCGCATTCGGGCAGGATCCGTCTTCTTCCCGCTCTTCCCGCCGTCTGGAAGAACGGATCGTTTTCCGGCCTCCGTGCCCGTGGAGCATTCGAACTTTCCGCCCGGTGGGAAGACGGCATTCTGACGCGGCTCATCATAAAATCAGAGCGTGGCGGCGAATGTCGTCTGGTCGGTCCGGGAATCCCCGGCGGAGAGAACGGACTTCATCTCCGCCTGACCGCGGGAGAAGAGCGGAACATTATTCCGGCAACGTAATTTCAAACTCGTTCTTCCAAGAGGACGACAGAAGAATTTCAGCAGGGAAACAACCGGAATCCGTTTGAATTTCCAGATGATACGGCCCGTAAAATCCACGGAAATATTCCATTCCTTTTTCGGTATCATATTCCAGAATGCCGCTCGTATTCCATTCGTCGCGGATCAGATGCTTCAGAACGGAAAAGACCGGTTTTTCACTCAGTTCCGCATCGTTGTTCAGAAGACCGCCGAACGCTTTGTTTTCGTTGTAGATCGGTTCATCGGGATTTTCCGGCAGCTGGGCTGTATTGTCGACGAGGTTCCAGTAGACAATTCCGTTGAGAGCTGGGTGCGAAAACCAGAGCCGATACAGCCGTTCCGCCATTTTCGCCTGAAAATCGAACCGATCCGGACCGATCATCTCGTACGCCGTCAGCGTAATCTCTGAAATGTTAATGGGAATTCCGAGTCCAGCATACAGGTCCAGCATCCGGAATTGATTGAGTGCGTTGAGCTTGTATTCGCTCCATTTGAGCATGTCCGGAAATGCGGCGCACATCAGGTGGAACTGGAGTCCGAGCCCGTCCACCTTCCGGCCGCTGCGGAGCAGGTGCCGGACAAGCATGAACAGCGGTGTATATTCTTTATTGTATCCTTCCCAGCAGTTGAAATCGTTATAGTGAAGCACGGCGGATTCGGGAAAATAGCGTTTCGCAAGATCAAAACCGAATTCCACCTGGCGGTACGGCAGTTCCCGGATGTCGTTTCTCCAGAGACTGAGTCCCTCGTTGACGACATCCCAGAGCGGAATCCGTTCCCCGTACCGCTCCGCGATCCGGCGAATTCGCCGCTCCCATTTGAGTTTGAGTCCGGCATCGGCCGTGAGCCAGGACGGAAGATTGCACTGCCAGAGCAGCGGATGCCCTTTGGGTGTCAAATGTGCGGATTCAGCCCATTCCAGGAGTTCGTCCACGGCGGGACGGCGGAAAAATTTCGGAGAATCTTTTGCAAACCGCTCCTTTCCCGGTTCCGGTTCCAGACCATCCCAGTAAAACGGCACAACAACTGTGTTGAAAAGCTCCTTGAATTTCCGCTCGTACTCCTCATTTTTTCTTTCGGTGTCAAACTGCCGGTACATAAAACCGTTGCAGCCGAATTTGAATTCGTGTCCGGTCTGACGGAATCGGACAGTCGCTTTCGAAACGGCTGATCCGTCCTGGTGTTTGAGAATCAGATGCGCCTGTCCTTTGCGGTTCAGCTCGGTTCCATGCTCGATTCGGGCTTCCACTTCCGGATTTTCGCGAAGCAGCGAACGGCTGACCGCTTGAATAAATTCATTTTCCATGAAGAATCCTCCTCTTGATTGGACAGGGAACAATATATCTGCTGTCGCGGGGAAAACAAAGAGGTGTTCAGCGTGTTAAAGCACTTTCCCCGCTTTTCCCGGCTTCCGCATCTTGTATCTTCCCTGTTTTTCAATATAATTAATAGCAGCAGAAGGAGACGATCATGGGGTACAAAAATACAAATGAGTTCATGCGGATCCGCGGAGTGATTCTTTCCTCCATAGCGAATTCAAACCGGACGGAAATCCGGATACCATCCCTTCGGAAGCTTGCCGAACTTTACCGGGTATCGCCTCCGACTGCAATGCGGGCGATCCACTCTCTGCTCGAAGACGGCTATATTGTCCCGCTGAAAGGCGGCGGTTACCGCTCCCTTTCCCAGATGCGAAGTTCCATGAAAATTTTCGGGATGATCAACAGCTTCGGCAAACAAATTTACGATATTCACTGTTTCTGGCTTCTGAACGCGGCTCTCGGGATCGAACTGACCGGACGGGGACCCGAATTCTGCACAAAGGATCTCTATCTTGAAACCCAAACCGATCTTCGCCGCGCCATCTTTGAACATGGTCTTGCGGGATTGATCTGTTCCGGTGTAACAGCGGAAATCGTGGATGAAATCGTCCGGCTCCAGAAGGAAACGCCGATCCCGGCGGTTGCATTCTACACCTCCACGCGGAAAATCACGGCGGCTGCGCCGCTCGCTGAGGATTTCTATGGACTTTTCCGTCAGCTTCTGCGGGAAAAGCGCACGAGCTTTCTGGTTCTCCTTTCGGAACACCATCCGTTTTATCGGGAAATCGCCGAAGCCATTGAGAAAACGCGTCTCCAGAACGGTGTCAGTCTGACACGCATTTCCTGTGCGGAAGAGGAGGCGCTGTTTCAACTCCGGACTCTCTACAGAACGACTCCCTCCTTTGACGCGATTCTGTTTTTCTCCCTTATGCCGGGAACCTATGAATTTCTGGCAAAACGGGAAAATCCCGATCAGTGCCGTTTTGTTCTGGATCAGTTTTCCCTTTATGAAAGCCTCCGCTTTACAGGTTATGTCTACTCCATTGATCTGAAAAAAACAGCAGGAAAGATCATCGGGAATCTTCTGGAACAGACCAGAGGAAACGAAAACAAACACTTCTTTCGAACGGAATTTTCAATTGTTCAATATGAAAATGGACATGTTCTCAAACCACTCACATGAAAGGATTGCACAACTATGACAATGAGAGTCGCTCTGCTGACAAGCTGTCTATTCGCGCCCGCCCTTCTCTTCGGACAGATTCTGTTTGAAGATTCCTTTCAGGATGCGGATACGCTGAACAACAGAAAACAATGGCCTCCCTACCGGGAAGGCGCGGAAATCCTCCGCATGGAGGATGGAAAATTTGCACTTCATCTCTCACCGAAACCGGTGAAACCGGGATGCAGGGCCATGGTCAGCCGGCAGTTCGATCTGAACAGCGTCCGTGGCAAACGGCTGACTGTTACCGCGGATGTCAAATGGGACATCAAGCTGCCGTTCAGCAAATGGATGGGATCGCGTTTCATGCTCTGCATCACCGGTTCCGACAAGAAAACGTCCTATGTCAGTGCATCCATTCCGCCGGGGAAATCCGACTGGAAACCCGTCGAATTTTCCGCACAGATTCCGGATGATGCCCAGAGAGTCATGCTGTTTCTCGGAATCCAGGATGCTCCCGGCGATCTATATGTGAGAAATTTGAAAGTCCGTTCCGGCGACCTTTTTCTGGACCTCTCCTCCGCGGCAAACATGACCTATCAGGATCAACAGGCCGGCGACGGCAAAGGAGGCTGGTCCGATCAGGGACCCGACAACGATGCCTCCGGATTCAATTTCCGGCAGACGACTTTCGCCAATGTTCCCTTCAACCCGCTTGATCCGGGAGCAAAAAAACGAAACACCGTCCTGACGTTTGCATCCCCGAATTTCCCGAAAGGGCTGGAAAAGGCGGAAATTTCCCTTTCCGGCACCGGAACGAATGCGGAATATCTTTATCTTCTGCACACATGCTCCTGGGGCGGAACCAAAGGACCGGCAGGATTCATCTCAATCTCCGGCGACAGCGGAAAAATGCAGAAAATCACCGTTCAGGACAGCCGGGACGTCAGCAACTGGTGGTTCCCGAAACAGGTGGAAAACGGTGCGATCGGCTGCATCTGGAGCAATGTCTCAGGCGGAAATGTCGGATTGTATGTTACGAAATACAAGTTGGATTCCTCGCTTGGAAAGATTCGAAAGATCACATTGGAAAGCGCTCATGCCGCGCCCATCTGGATCGTAGTCGGCGCCACGCTTTCCTCCCGGGACTATCCATTCCCCAAAACAGAAAGCACTCATATCAAGGCGGACCGGGTCTGGAAGGCGGTTCCTGTCGATACGCAGACGCAGGGAATCCGGAAAGGATCGGCGCTGGATCTCTCCCGGATTCTGCCGCTGGAGAAAGTCGGAGTTTACGGACGTGTCGTGGTCGCTCCGGACGGACATTTCACCTTTGAAAAACGTCCGGATAAACGGATCCGCTTCATGGCAGCCACCATTGACTTCTCCCTCCTCTGGGAAAAAAATCCCGATCTGGCCGGTGCTGATGATGCGGAAATCAAACGGAGAATTCGGGAATTCGCCGAAGAGATCCGCAGAAACGGATACAACATGGTCCGTCTTCATTTCTTCAATACCGCGATGATGGGAAGCGCCAGACAGGATCTGGAATTCGATCCCGTCTTCTTCGACCGATTCGATTATATGGTCCACTCCTTCAAGGAGAATGGAATTTATCTCAACTGGGATGTCTGGACCAGCGCCCCCGGTTTTCAGGCGGGCAATCACTGGGCAAACCGTGTCGGGGATAAAAGACATTATTTCTACTATCTCTATGTGGATCCGAAGGTCCGGAACATGTGGAAGGAAGGAGTAAGGAAATTCCTGAATCGGAAGAATCCGTATACGGGAACAACACTTGCCGAAGATCCGGTGCTCGCCATTACCATCGCCGCAAACGAGCAGGACGGAATGCTCCGCGGCTGGCGCGACACCTCCGAACTTCTGCCGGAATGGAAAGCCTTCCTCCGGAAACGCTACAGCTCAATCGACGCCCTGAAGAAAGCATGGGGAAAACGGGCGGCCGCCCTCCGGGATTTCGACTCAATCACTCCTTACCGGAGTGCCGATTTTGCCACACCGGATCAGTATGGACGCGATATTACCGAATTTATCATGGAAAAGGAAAACGCTCTTGTCGATTTTTATCGGAAATCGCTTGAGGAAGCCGGATACAAGGGACTCTTCAGCCAGTGGAACATGGGACAGGAACTGTTCCGGAATCTGGAGCGTCAGAAAGTGGATGTCGTGACCATCAACGGCTATCACGCCCACCCGTCTGCATATACCAGTCCGGGATCGACAATCAGCCAGGCAAGTTCGATTTCGCAGATTGCCGCCTGCATCCGGAATCTGAATGCCACAAAGCTCTATCGGAAACCGCTGGTGCTTACGGAATACGGCCATGTCTTCTGGAACAAATACCGCTATGAACAGGGATTTGTCACGGGAGCCTATTCGGCCTTCCAGAATCATGACGGAATCACCGGATTCTGCAATCAGGTCCGTTCAGCACAGAAAATCAAAAATCCCAAGCAGATGTGGATCAGTCCATTTACAGGATTTGCATTCGATCCGGTGGCAAAATCGCAGGAATTCCTGACCGCTCTGATGTATCGGCGCGGGGATGTGACCCCGGCAAAAAATATGGTGCGGATCGCCGTTTCCGGCAAGAAAATCATGAAGGCTGGAGAGTGGATGGATGCGGTTCACAGCGGACAGACGCGTCTCTCTCTGGTTACAGGATTCGCTGTGGACTGCGAATCAAATCTGCCCGTCAGTCCAAACGAGCTGATTCTCCCGCTCAGCGGGAGGACTCAGCTCAATGTTCAGGAGAAGTTCATTGAAACAAAGGAAAGTGAGGTCAACGCCTTCGACTTTGATTCAACCATCCGGATGCTGAAACAGAAAAAACAGCTGCCGGAATCCAACCGCACCTCGGCGGAAAAAACTCAGTATGAAAGTGCAAGCGGAGAACTGTTCCTGGATCAGCACAAACGCTTCATGTCCGTTGACACACCGCGCCTTCAGGGAATTTGCGGAGAAGCGGGAACAAAAGCAAAACTTTCCAATCTGGAAATCCGGCAGATGAGTCCGCGTGGCAACCTTTCGCTTGCCAGTGTGGATGGAATGAAGGATTTGCAGCAGGCGAAGCGTCTGGTCGTGGTGTTTGCGACCAATGCGCTCAACAGCGATATGCAGTTCCGTGATCTGGAAATGCGGGTTCTGAATCGGATCGGCACGCTTCCGGTTCTGGTGGAAACCGGTTCCTTCTCGCTGACCTTCCGTAATGTCAATGCGAAGAAGATGAAAGGATATGCTCTTGCCATGGATGGCTCCCGCATCGCGGAAATTCCGCTGAGACATTCCGGGAACACTGTTGAGCTGACCCTGAAATCCACAGCGTTCCCGCAGGGGCCGGCCGTCTATTTTGAAGTGGTCGCTGAATAAATATAAGGAGTCCGGAAAATGAAACCATGGAATCCGCTTCTCCTCTCTGCAGCTCGTTCTTTCGCCGTAGAAAATGCGGAAAAAATCGGGAAAACGGATCCATGAAAAAATGGAATGAAATAACACTCCGGAACACAGACAGAAACCACGAAAGGAGAACTGGATACATGCAGAAACGGATTTTCACACTTCTGGAACTGCTCATTGTTGTGGCTGTGATCGCCATCCTTGCCGGACTGCTGCTGCCTGCTCTGAACAAGGCACGGGAAAGCGCAATCGCAATCAAATGCACGGAAAGTATGAAACAGCTTGGACTGGCATATCATCAGTATGCACAGAGCTGTGACGACTGGACTTTGAGTTATGAAAATCCAAGATGGTATATCAACGAGTTCTTTCTGGATATTCTGAATGTCAAAGTCAGAGGACCGAGCGGCTGGAATCTGGAATACTGGGACAAGAGTTTCATCTGCTCCAATGCAACCCGCTGCGGAACCAATGCGGCAATCTACAAATCCCTGTCGCCGCTTTACCGGTCCGTCTGCAATGCCTATGGACTGAATGTTTCCGGAACGGAAGGGCCCTCCTGGACCAATTATAAACTGACCAAAGTCAGAAATTCCTCAGCCAAAGTCGCTTTTTCCGAGACATCCGCAGGAGGCCTGATTCCCTCCTGGAGCCGTGATCCGGCAGAGAAATGGTGGCTGCTTGGAAACGGTCAGCTGACAGATACCGATCAGTACATGGCCTATCGCCATAGAGAAAACACAGCGGCAAATACTCTTTTTTTCGACGGTCATGTTGCAGCAATTCCTTATTCCGTTTTCATGCAGAGTCAATTCTCTTACCACCTGACGCCGTATCAGTAATCCCGTGTCTTGCCCCGGAAATGTGGACTTTCATTTCCGGGGGGATTCAACAAACCGTCAATGCATAAGGATGATGCTATGCTGACATTTCAGAAAAACGAAGACAGCAACTTCGCCGCGGAAGAAAGTTCCGTTCAAGATGGATACTGCCGCATTGCGTTTACCCCGTCGCCGCACGATGGAATTGCAAAATTGTGGTTTCACTGGGTTGTCCGGAATGAATCTTCCGAGCCGCTCCCTCCGCAGACCCGAATCATTTTGAAGAACCTGCAAGGGGTGCTCGGCGCTGAAGACGGCTCCTTTCAGCCGGTTATCCGGACGGACAAATCCGACTGGGAACGTCTGCACAGCGGCGTTCGAAGTGTTCTGCCGGATGGCCGCACTCAACTGGAATGGATCGTGAAGACGCCGCAACGGAACGGATTTCTGGAGTGTGCGCTCTGTTATCCGTACTGGATGCCGGAGCTGGAACGAATGTGTCAGGAGACGGGCGGATACTGGGTCGCGGACGAGATCGGCGTGACCAGGGAAGAGCGGAGAATTCTCCGGCTCTCCAACTGCTATGGCAATCCGGAGCGCCCGGAACGCGGACTCTATCTTCTTGCGCGGCAGCACGCCGGGGAAACACCGGGGTCCTGGGTGCTGGACGGCCTCCTGAGGCGCCTTGCGGAACGAAAGGCTCCTTTCCCGGTCTGGTGCATCCCATTTGCCGATCCGGACGGCATTGCAAACGGTGATTACGGAAAGGATTCCTTTCCGCAGGATATGAACCGTTCCTGGGGGCCTTTTGAATTTATGCGTCATGAGACGAAAGTGATCGGTACCGATCTTCGGGAATGGCGCAGACGCATTCTTCCCGGAGAGTCGCTGGTTCTGGATTTTCATGCTCCTGGAGCGGATGAAACCGGAGTTTATGCTTACGTCTCCGACGAATCGCGGAAACATCCGTTCCGATGGAAAATCCATGATCTTCTCCCGCGGCTCGACAGAGCAATCGCCCCCTGTTCGCAGACGCCATTTCTCAGGACAGGCGGTTACAAGAAATATTCCGCCTGGGGAGAGTTTGCAAATCTTTCGGAGTTCTGTCTCTGGACTCTTCCGCTTCTTTTTGCTTCGATTGAGATCAGTTACTGGAAGGCGGGAGGAAAAGTCCTGACCAGAAAGGAATATCAAAATATCGGAAGCCGGATCACAGATGAGATCATTTCTATTTTTTCGGAATCATTACAGTCAGGAGTCAGCAAAAAATGCGTTTGAAAACCCGTCTCTGCAGTTCTCTGGCAAAGATTTTTCCTCAGGAGGAACCGCAGGGAGTTCCATACCATTCCGCCTCGGCGCTGAAGGGAGAACGATTCTCGTTCCAGTTTGTGTTTCATACAAAAAAGCAGTGGACCCCTTTCCGAGTGGAGGTGGACTCCGCTCTGCGTAAATATGTCCGGGTTCGGAAAGTGGAGCTTGTCCCGGTACCAAGCCTATCCCCCTTTCTTCCGGAGGAATGGGCGGAAGAGGATCTTATTTCCCATCAGCCCGGTTTGTATCCGGATCTTCTGGAAGAACTTCCGGATCCCTATTATCCGCTTCCGGACGCCTGGAATGCTCTGTGGATTACCGTGGAACTGCCGGAGACGATTCAGGGCGGCAGATATCCAATCCGGCTTCGTCTCCTGGAATCGGGAGCCGATGCAGGAGAACAGGTTTTGATTCTGGATGTCATTGATTTAGTTCTGCCACCGCAGAAACTGATCTGCACCAGCTGGGTCCATGCGGACTGTCTTGCCGTTTATTATGATACCCCGATGTGGAGCGGAAAACACTGGAGCATTCTGGAAAAGTTTATCCGTTCGGCAGTCCGGCATGGCATCAACATGCTCTACACACCGCTGCTGACGCCTCCGCTGGATACCGCACCCGGAGAGGAACGGCCAACGACTCAGCTGATCGGGATCCGGAAAAAGAAAGGGGACTACTTTTTTGATTTTTCCAGACTGGATCGCTGGATCAACATGGCGCAGAAGTGCGGAATGAAATACTTTGAGTTTTCGCATCTGTTTTCTCAGTGGGGGGCGAGGTATGCACCGAAGGTCGTGGCGGATGTCAATGGAACCGAACAACGGATTTTCGGGTGGGAGACGTCTGGAACTGATCCGGAATACCGAAAATTCCTTGCGCAGCTTCTCCCGCAACTGACGAATTTTCTGATCCGGAAAAATCTGCGGAAGCAATGTTATTTCCACTGTTCCGACGAACCGAATCGAAAACAAGTGGAATCCTATCGGGAGGCTTTTCTGTTCCTGCATAAATTTTTGAAGGAGTTTCATTTGTTTGATGCGATGTCCGATACCGGAGTTGCCCGACGAATCCCGGAAGTCATTCCGATTCCTGCAGAAGAACATATCAGGACTTTTGCATTGCAGAAGCCGGACCAGCTCTGGACCTATTACTCCTGTACTTCGCAAAAGAAAGTCAGCAATCGTTTTCTGCACATGCCGTCCTCCCGGAACCGGATTCTCGGAGCACTTCTTTACCGGTACGGAATTTCCGGATTTCTGAACTGGGGTTTCAATTTTTATTATTCGGGTCTTTCCCGTTTTCCGCTTGATCCCTTTCGCCGAACAGATGCTGGGGGAGCATTCCCGCCGGGAGATGCTTTCCTGGTTTATCCGGGAAGAAATGGTGCGCCTTTGGATTCCATTCATTATGAAGTTTTTGCAGAGGCTTTGCAGGATTTCCGTGTTCTTTCACTACTGGAGAGATATCTCCATAGAGACAAAATTATGGATATGCTGGACCACCATTCTCCCGGAGGACGAATGACAATGACAGAGTATCCGCGAGGAGAAAATGCCGTATTATCTCTTCGAAAGCGAATAAACAAATGCCTTGCAGGGAGTGTAAAAGAGACCAGCTAAGCCTGCTGGTCTTTTGCTTCGCAGGACGGAGATCTCCGCTTCGCGGCTCTGCGGAGAGAAGGCGCACCGAATACAGCAGATCAGCCAGGACAACTGAGGGATGGAAATGTCCCTCATAAGTCGGGATTCCTTGAGGAATATGGTTTCGATGGAAAAGGGATTTATGCGGATTATGAATTCCTGAGAGGACGACATCTGGAATATGAATTGTGGAGGTCGTCCACTCCTGGTTCAATCGATTCCGGAAATTGCTTGTCAGATATGAAAAGACAAATCGGGCATATGAATCATTGCTTCAATTGGCCGTTAGTATTATCATTTTTGGAAAAAACAGGCATTATTCAGGGATATATTCTTAATACAGTATCTATTTTCTATTTTGTCAGATGGAATCCTATCTTTACACTCTTATTGACGCATCATGCTGACTGTCAATTTATTATTTGGAAGAAACGTGTCACATGTCTTTTTTATTGAAAAACAGAATCATCTGTTCAACACATGCATCCCGCCTTCCCAATGAAGATGCACCCCCTTAATCAGTTGAAATTAATATCAGAAAGAAATTTCATAAAAATGAAAAATACCCTCTTGACAAAAAAATGATTTTATGCTATAATTAAAAATGCTGAACCGATTCAGCAAAATCTTGATTTTACGCAGTACTTTTCTGGATGGGCATGAAAATGAAAGTGACATTGAAAGATATTGCTGAAAAAGCCGGAGTCTCCAAGGCTCTGGTTTCAATGTATTTGAATCATGATCCCCGTGCCCGTCTGACCAGAGAGAAACAAAATAAGATAGATGAACTGGTCGCAAAAATGGGATATCGCCCCTCCCATTTAGCAAGAGTTTTGCGGCAAGGACGCACCAAAACCATCGGAATGGTTCTTGGCGGCTTGAACGACCCTTTTTTCCATCATTTGGCAGAACTTGTTTTGAAATACAGCAGTGAACAGAATTATCAAATTCTGATTGCTCTGACGGAATGGGATCCGGAAAAAGAAAAACAGGCCCTTCAGCTTCTTCTTGACCGTGGCGTCGATGCAGTGATCCTCACAGCGGATACTATGAATGACCCGGAAGCGTTTACACAGATCATCGGAGACCATCCAGGAATTCTTTTGCGCAGGATACACCCGGCTTACAGCTCCGTCACAGGAAACATGAGGGATATTTTCCACGAGACCATCAGCCATTTCCGATCTCTCGGGATTTCAGAAATTTCTTTGATTGAACATGATAAACAAGTTCAAGCTCTTTTTCAGGAAGTCGCGGAAAAAGAAAATTTCAGAATTCGGATTCCAGAAATCCGATGCCGGGCCGATGACAACGCCTCGCTAGGGGAATTTGCCCTGAATGCATGCCGGGAAACCGAGGGACTTTATATTGCATCCTGCTGGGTCGCCAAACAGTTTCTGCAAAAACTCCCAGAGCATCCGGAACTTCATCCGAAAATAGTGACGAACTATAATTTCCCGGAAGATTTTATTGGAGATTCCTCTATTACAGGAATTATAGACAATCATTTTTCAGATTTTGTCCGTCTGCTGACCGATACCATTATTGATCTTGCAGAACATCCTCAGAAACCAGTTATCAAGACAATGAATTTTCATTTTTATTCCCGTCAGGATTTTCTAGCCACGCATCCGGAGGCAGTCGGAAAATGAAAGCCGGAAACTGCAGAAAGGAATTCTTGAAATATGAAAAAGAATTTTTCTCTTATTGAATTATTAATTGTAATTTCCATTCTTTCCATTTTAGTCAGCCTGCTTCTTCCATCCCTGTTCAAGGCGAGGATGTCCGCACGTCAGGTCCAGTGTCTCTCCAACATGAAGCAACTTGCCACGGCATTTCAGTCTTATCTTGGAGATTACAACGACTGCTATCCGCTGATAGCCCCGGTCTCCAATTGGAGTATGGAAGGTGCAGGTAATGCAGCACGCTGGTACAATACAGGGTTCTACAGTCTTCATCTGATTGCCACCTACATTGTGCCCGGAGCTGCACAGTGTTTTAAAAATACGGTCTGGGAACCGGTTTCAAAGGTTTTTGTGTGTCCGGGGAATCAGCTGAATCCAAACAATACGCAGGCAAATTACACTGCCAATTACTTTGTTTTCGGCAATCCCAATGAAGTGCCCTCCGTTTTCTCCTCCGGGAAGATGAAATATCCAACAAAAATTTTCACAACCGCGGAAGGCCTTTCTCACACATTTGATTACAACACGGCCTCTCTGAATGTTTTTCCGGCTGCGGATTTTGAAAATCACACGACCAGCGGAGTCTATCAATGGCACTTCCGCCATGAAAAAAGAATCAACTTCATATTTGGAGACGGCCACGCAGCCTCACATGCACCACCATTTTTCGGAATCGGGTCCTGGACCCAGCGGAAGAGCGGTCCTTTTTTCTGGTACAACTACTGAGTAATAGTAACAATAAAATCCAACAAAGAGAAGGAATCCATTCTATGAAACAAATGCTCATTCTCAGCATCCTGAGCGGGCTTATAGTGGGTGCTCATGCCGATCATGTCATTCTCGGCAAAGGAAAATTCGCACATTTTAATCATTATGGGAATGCGGAGATACAAAAGAATAAAGATTCTCTCTCGATTCGATTCGGAGGATGCAATTCCGACCGGGGCGGAGCTCTTCAGATTTTCCGAAATGCACTGGCTGCACCGGCAAACGATGACAGCAATGCGCTGACAATCACAATGAAAGGAGACGGTTCCAATGGACGTTTTGTCATTCTCTGCTCCGACACTTCCGGGAAATCATGGTGCTGGAACGGAGAGCGCTGGATGGATTCCGCACAGATTTCCGTTCTGGAGGACACCTGGCACAAAAAAGTCTTTCCTGCAAAAGAATTTGTCCAAATCACTCCGACTCCCCAAAAAGGAGAAAAAAGCGAACTGAATTTGCAGAAAATTCAAAATCTTCAACTGGCAATCGGAGCGAATCTGACCAATCCGGGAAAGAGACTTCTTTCCATGGAAGTTTCTGAAATTGCAATGGAAAAAGATCCCCGTCCATCGCGAATCGAAGCGGAAGATAATAATAAATCGAAAAAGAACGACGGGAGCCCCATAAAAAAAAAGCAGTCCGCCAGCCGGAACGTTCTGAACTAGTTCCGGCGGATTGGTGCTCTCCCCCATGGGTGGACTGGAATTTACACAACCATTTCCGGGAAAACCTGGCCTGTCGTGAACGGATTTCATTGAACAATTACTGGATGTTCCAACCACGGGAAGAGTCGGCGGAAGAAAAGATTCTGGCATCTGGCGGAAAATGGCCTTCTTTTCCAGACCATCCGGAAAAGATGGGGAGCTGGTATCTTTTGAAAGTTCCGGGGCGCTGGGATGCCCGCGGCGCATTTTACATGTACGATTTTTCCAGGAAAAAGGTGGATAAAATCGGCGGGCGGACTCGCTCCGCCTATTCCCAAGGCTGGATCCGACGCACATTTTTTGTTCCGGAAACATGGAAGGATAAGGAGATTTCTCTGGAATTTTCCGGCATAAACCGGGATGCACGGCTGTTTCTCAACGGAAGGCGGGTCTGCGACTTCTCTTTAAGTACAAAAGTTATGATTTCTCCCTGGCTGGTTTA
This sequence comes from uncultured Victivallales bacterium, assembly GCA_944389445.1. Classification (GTDB taxonomy): domain Bacteria; phylum Verrucomicrobiota; class Lentisphaeria; order Victivallales; family UBA1829; genus UBA1829. The sequence goes on from CALXMJ010000083.1 coordinate 30,525, forward strand.
CGGGAAAAAAAATGATCTTACCCTTTTTGTTTCCCTGAAATCCCTTCCGCTTTCTCCTGAACACTCAAGATACAAGGAATACTGCGGTTTCCGAAGAGGAGATGGAGCGGACTGGTGGTTCAATTGGAATCCCGGACCTGGAATCAGCGGAAATGTCTTTCTCAACGTGCGCCCTCGAAATGTCAGTCTGGACAATCTGCGGATCGTCACGACAACAAATGACAAAAAAATACTCGCCGCGGCAGAACTCACCAACCGGACAAAACAGACGCAGATATTCCGTCTCGACGGAAGAATTTCCAGACAATCGAAAACGCTCTTTCAGCTACCCGGAGTTACAGTAAAACTGGCACCTGGTTCCACACGATCCATCTCTTTGAGCGGTATCTGGAAGGATGCCGTGTTCTGGTCACCAGAGCACCCGAATCTGTTTCGCTTTCATCTTTATCTTCGGGATTCCCAAGGGATTCCACAGGATGAGCTTTCAACCCGCTTCGGCTTCCGGGACATCAAAATCCAAGGGAGTGATTTCCTGCTGAACGGGAAAAAAATCCATCTGAAATTTCTGAGTTCACAACTCAGGATTGCCGAGAAAACCGATGAGGAAATCCGAAAAATTCTACAGGAATTGAAGCGTCTTCATTTCAACGGTCTGCTCTATGAATCTCTGGATGAACGGGTTCTGAATCTCTGTGATGAACTTGGCCTGATGGTTTCGCTTCGTCATGTCTTCCCTCCCCTGGTCCGCGGAGGAGATTACCTCCCCGGGGTTCCGAATCAAGGAATTCCTTTTGCAGCCTATTTGAGTACAAAATATGCAGATGCCCGAACCGAACTGGAAAGCACAATTTCAGAAGTGGTTCGCAAATTTCGCAATCATCCTTCTCTTGTCATCTGGATGCTCAACCCACTTCTCTGCTGGAATCCCGACTGGATCAATCCGAACCGGATTGATGAGGAAACCCGCCAAAGCGATGTCGTTCTGGCATCTCTGCGGGAAGAAGCATTTCTCCGTCGGGAAGATCCGACACGGATCGTCATTCAAAGTATGGGTTCCAACACCGGCGCAGTCATTTCCTGCAATCCGTATCCGACGTTCAGCAACCAGCCGGATGAATGGGCCGACTGGCCGATGCGTTGGGCAGAACACCGTAAAAAACCTCTTTTACTGGAAGAAGTCGCTCTCCCTTTTGTATTCAATTTTGCCTCATTTCACAGTTCTTCTAAAAAGAGGTTCAATTCCTGGACAGAAATGCGGCAGCTTTTCTATGAGCATGCCGCACGCTACTTCGGGGACCCGATATATTCTTCAGCGGACGCATCCATGAGTGATCTGGCCTGGCATACCCTTTCCAACGGAATCCAGAAAAAACCGGACGGCTCTTCCTTCTACCCGTTAAATCCCGCGGCGGAAGCCGCACATGCCTACTGGCTTCGACGTTGCGGCCTGGCCTGGCGGCTGTATGACATTTCCGGAATCTGGCCGTTTCAATCGCATCAACTCTACTATTCCAATGGGAAAGGAGCAAAGCGCGATTACGCATATAAGGATATCACGACCCCAGGAATCAAAAATGACTATGGCATTCCGGAAACATTTACCCATGTCAATCGAATTTTCGCTGAACAGAAACGCATTCAGCAACCGTTTCTTGCCTGGATTGCCGGTCGTCCGGAACGTTTCACCTCTCTGGAACACAACTATTACTCTGGAGAAGAGCTGATCAAACAGCTGATATTCTCCAATCATCATGAGAATCCGGTAAAGATCCATGCGGAATATCGGATCACCGAAGGCGATCGAATTCTCTTTTCCTCGCAATGGTCCGGAGAAATCCAGTCGGGGGAGAACTTCCGTCTTCCTTTCCGCTGGCGTCTTCCAACGTTTTCCAAGCGGAACCGCCTCTCGCTGGAGCTGACAGCCCGAAGCGGTGGAGAGACCAGCCGAGACACATTCCAGTTTACTGTTTTTCCCCGGGAAAAAACGATTTCCACCTCCGACGTAACTCTTTATGATGAATACGGGACAACAGAACGTCTGCTGCAGAAAATGGAAATTCCATATCGAAAGTTCACCACATCTTCGGCCATGACGGGAACACTTGTGGTCGGCAACAACTCTTTTACAGAACAATTTCTCTCGCGCATTCCCGATCTGAAGCAGAAGCTGCAAGCTGGATTGACACTTCTGGTCATGAATCAGAATAAGGATACGGTACTGGGTCCGTATTTGGAAGAACGGCGTGCGCGGCATGTTTTTTTGAAAGATCCGCAGCATCCCATTCTGCAGGGAATTCAGCCAGAGGATCTCTTGCACTGGCGTGGAGAAAGCGATGTCGCCGAAGCCTATCCGGAGAGCAGAACAGCTGTTCACAGAGACCGCTTTATGCACTGGGGACAGGAAGGAACCGTTTCCTCCTATGTACTGGATAAACCTTACAGTGGACGATTCCGGATCCTCTTGGACTGCGATGCGGATTTGTCTCGAACAGTACTGATGGAATATCTGCTCGGGAAAGGCCGACTGATCTTCTGTCAGCTGGACCTGGATTCCCGTTTTGGAAAGGATCCCGTGGCAACCCGGCTGACGGAACGACTGCTCGCCTATGCGGCAAAACCGGAACAGACGGTGCGGAAAAAAGTCGTTTTCATCGGCCAGGAAATGTTGAAAGGAACCCTGGAAAGACTTGGCTTCCGATTCCAGAAAATTCCATGGAAGAAGGCCGATGTTCTGATCTCGGCGGATTCGACTCTTGCTCCGGAAGAACTGAATCGTTTTGTATCCGGCGGAGGAACTCTTCTTTTCCTGGGGAACTCGAACAGACAGTATTGCGCATTCGGGATTCCTGTTCCGGAAAGCACCCTCTGTCGTCTGGCGGCATATGATCCATCGCCTTACTTGCGCGGGATCGGGAATTCCGACTTCTATCTGAATCCGGCAATGAGTCCTGCACTCTTTCCGGGAAGATACGCATTTCTCTGCAAAAAAACGGGAAAAGGTACGGTATCCGCATTCTCTCTGCTTCCCGAGCAGTTCCAGGAATACGCTTCCAGGATCAAAATCAAAAGAGTTTTATCAGTGCTTCTGACCAATCTTGGAGCAGAAGGAGTGGATGAAATCTCATTCCATACAGACAAAGAATCCGGAATGCTGACGGGACGGAAGGTGGCGTTTCTTACGGATCCGGAGGAACAGGGGCTTCGAAAAGGCTACCACCTTCCGGAATTTCCTGATTCTACCTGGAAACATATCAAACTGGGATTTGACTGGGAAGGTCAGGGAATCAACATGAACAATCCCAGATACAAAAATGCCTCTGCTCCGTATGATGGCGATGCCTGGTACCGTGTCCGCGTTTTTATTCCAGGTTCATGGAAAGGGAAGCCGATCGTGTTCCATGCGGACAGCATTGATGATCTGGACTGGGTCTGGCTTAACGGAATCCCTGTCGGTCATACGGGAATGGAAAATCCGGAGTACTGGGCGGTTCCGCGAAATTACAGAATACCGGAAAAAGCTATTCGGTTTGGGAAAGAAAATCTTCTTGCCATACGAGTACGCGATCTAAGAGGAAATGGAGGTGTTTTGAATGCCGTTTATCTTGCTCCGGAAGGAGCGCCTCCTGCAAAAGACGCCTTGTGGGAGCGTCCACGACGAGAAATCCGGGATTTCGATCCCAACTTCTGGAGACAATGGTGAGTTGAGTACAGTGTATACGGAATTTTAGACACGATCTTTGAGTCCTGCTAAAATTCCGTTTTTTATTTTCCCGCTGAAACAGGCTGAAAACTCCATCGCAGGACAGAATGGTCGGAGTATTTTTCAGAACAGGCAGAAAATCTGTTTTTCTGCTCATATCCGAGGGGTACTGGATTATGAAACATTTATACCAGGCTTTTGTATCCCATTAAGCCCAAAACTGTGTTCAAAATCATCCGGAGACAGATTGTGCAGTTTGCGATGAGGACGCATGGAGTTGTAAAAGTTCATCCTATGGAAATCCAATCTGGGGGACGAGGCGCCCCTTATTTTAGGGTTGTACAATTTTTTATGAATCTCACGGAGAATTTTTCGAGATAATGAAATATCCCATCTTAAGGACTTTGAAAAATTCGCCATTTTGTGCTTGAGAGAAAATTACTGAAAAGCCTCAAAATGCTCCAGGGGCAATATGGATCCCTATCTTCTGCGGAAGGGAAAAGCGGAAATCTCTTTGAAGAACTCCGCCAAAGGAGTTGTGCGGATTCGCGCGCTTGATGTCAACGGAGCAGTTCTCGCCGAGATTCCGTTCCGGGAATCAAAAGGATCAGTAATCTTTACCGCCGATACGGACCAATACGGAGCAATGGCTTATGAACTTCTCCGGATTCCATAACAGC
>CALXMJ010000084.1 GCA_944389445.1 uncultured Victivallales bacterium
AGGACCGGCGCACCTTACTTCACCATGAAACTGGTACATGGCTGCACGCTGGAGCATATCCTGAAAAAACTCAAGGAGAGGGATCCCGAATATGAACGGAAATATCCGCTCCGCACTCTGCTGGAAATTTTTCTGAAAGTATGCGACGGCATCGCTTTTGCGCATTCCAGGGGAATTATCCATCTGGATTTGAAACCGGACAATATTCAGGTCGGCGATTACGGAGAGGTGCTTGTCCTGGACTGGGGGCTCGCCAAAAAGATTGATGAGGAACAGACGGACGGGGATGAGGCCCCCGAAATTCCGCTTTTGAAGATTTCCCGCATGACCATGGATGGCATTATCAAAGGAACTCCGGAATACATGGCGCCGGAGCAGGCCGCGGGCAGAAACAGTCGGCGCGGCCGGAGAACCGATATCTATTCCCTCGGGGCGATTCTCTATTCCATGCTGACTCTGGACAGGCCGTTCTCGGGCGGGAATACGCAGGAGATCATTCGCAATGTCCTGGAGGGAAATATCATTCCTCCGCATAGATTGGCCGCGGACGGACGGCATATTCCGCAGGCGCTGGAGTTCGTCATCTACAAGGCGATGGAGCGCAGTCCCTCCCGCCGCTATGCTTCGGTTGCGGATTTGAAGGCCGATGTGGTCTCCTATATGAACGGTTATGCAACCGTGGCGGAGGATGCCGGTTTCTTCACGAATCTCCTGCTGTGGCTGAAACGGAAGAAGGTCCAGATTTATGTTGTCTGTTCCCTGGTGCTGACATTCCTGATTTCCGCTGCGTTTCTCGGGATGCATCTGTACTATCGCCAGCAGGAAAAACTTGTGTACGGCACCGTGGTCCGTGCGCGCATTGCGGCGGAACAGACCATTGCCGGGCTGGAGGAACGGATTCACAAAGAGTCCGCCAGTGAATGGAAATTGAAGTACGAGGATGGCTTTTCCGATATCTACCTGTATGACCGCTGGGGATTTTTTCTCGGGAAGGAGGCGCTCCTTTCCATGAATCAGGCGAAACGGTATGTAAAATCCGTTCCCGGAGGAATTCACATTTTTTCCGGACCGGCGGGATTGAATATGATTTTCCGGGAGAATCTGTCAGGAGGTGAAATGCGGCTTCTGCTGGAACTTTCCTGGGAGGATTTCAAACAGGGAAGCATGATGATGGTGAGTTTGAACAATGACAATTTTGAATCCGGATATCTCTTCGCTGTGGTGCCCGGAGAGTCTCCGTACATGGCAGTGATGCGCGGCAGCAGTCATGAGATCCTTGCGGAACACTCCATCAACTTTGAGAAAAACGAAATTTGCAAATTTGATATGATCCTTCTGCCTGAAGACCGGGGCACCACTCTGAAAATGAGTTTCAACGGACGGGAGCTGATCCATTATCGCGATTCCGGGAGAGGTCATGTTGTTTCAAGGGATGTCGCTCCCTGCGTGATGTCGTTTGCGAAATCTTCGCTGATACTGCGCAGCGTGAAGCTGATGACGCTCGGAACTCCGATCAAGGTTGATCTGCTTGATATTGCGTCGCGCCAGCTGCGCAAGGGAAATTACGATGTGGCGAAGGTGCTTTATATTGAAGCGGAGGAGTCCGCAACCTCTCCGGAGCGGCGGAGGCTTGCTGCGGAGGGGGTGCGTCTTTCCACGCTTCTGGCCAACTACAAAAGCAGGATTCCCGAATGGAATGCACGTCTTGCGCAGGTCTGGCCCGGAGCGTTGTTCTCCATCGGCATTGAGCCGGAGGGGTTTGTCCTGAAAGCTTCCGGAGCGATGATCGATGACCTTTCCGTGCTGCGCGACATGCCGCTTTCGACTCTTTCCCTTTCCGATGCCGGTGTCCGGAATCTGGATTCGTTACGCCGGACGAAGATTCGGAACCTGTCGCTGATTCGCTGTGCGGTTTCGGATCTTTCTCCGCTGGAGGAGATGACTCTGCACTCGCTGTGTCTGGATTCGGTGCCGGTTCGCTTTTTCCCGGAATTGAAGACGCAGACTCTGAAACGGCTGGCTCTTGTCAACTGCGGACTGGAGTCGCTGGAGTTTCTGCGCTATCTGAAACTGGAATCGCTCATGGTTTCCCGCAACGGGATCCGTGATCTTTCTCCCTTGAAAACGATGCCTCTGAAAAAATTGGATGTCGGCGGGAACCGGGTGGAATCGCTTTCGCCGCTGTCGGAGATGCCGCTGTCGGAATTGAATATTGCGGAAAACCGTGTTGTTTCTCTGGAACCGCTCCGGGGAAAGAAACTGTTTGTACTGTGTGCGTCGGGAAATCAGATCGCGGATCTTTCGCCGCTGGCAGGGATGCCGCTGACAAGACTGGATTTGAATTTCAACCGGATCACTTCGATTGCTCCTCTGAAATTTTCCCCCGGACTTCAGCGGCTGATGCTGATACACAATGAGATCGACGATCTCGGCGCCTGTTCCGCGTTTGTGAAACTGGAACGCCTTTATCTGGACTATAATAAAATTGATTCGCTGGAGCCTTTGAAGAAATGCATGAATCTGCGTACTCTCTCTGTATCCAACAATCGGCTTGCCTCTCTGGAGCCGTTGCGCCGTCTCTCTTTGCTGCGGAATGTCAATTGTTCGGAAAATCCTCTGGAGTCGCTGGAGGGATTGGAACATGTGAAATTGAATAAACTTTATGCTGTGAATACGCACGTTCAGGACTTTAATCATTTCCTGCGGGTTCCTCCCCGTCATTTTATTTTCGGAAATGATTCCTGGCCGGTCGGGAAGTGGAAAACGCTTCTGGAGAATCTTCCTGCCGGTTCAGATTCTTTGCGGAAGTCGCTGCGGGCGCTGATTGCGTATCAGGAGAAGGATATTTCCGTATTGCGGTCTCTGGCAACTGAAATCAACGGCAGATTTTATCTTTCGGTGCCGGTGCTGGCGGATTATCTGACCGCCCGGAAGAATGCTGTTCTGTTTGGAGCCCGGCTTCCCTCCTGGAAAACTCCGCTCGAGCGGGGGATTCTGATGCGCGGCATTGAAACCCCCTTCTGGCTCGGGGTGCGATTGTCAGGGAGTGAGCTGCTGAGCGATGACGGTTCTGTCTTTTACCGTTACACGGCATTTCCCCCGGAGATGGATCACGGCTGTATTTTTGCTCCGTTCCTGGCGTTGGACGGCATCATGCCCAGCCGCGATCCGGGAATCCGCCTTCCTCTGGTCTTCGAGTGGTCGAAAAAGTGATTCCGGACATCCCCAGCGGGATTCTTTTCCCGCGTGGGAAGCGGTTGTTTTCTTTCTCTTTATTTTCCGTGCAGCGGAGATGTTGTTTTTTCTATTCCGGATGGATGCTGTCTATCGGAATCCAGATCTTGTCTCGGACAGCCCGGCTGAAAGGTGGATATATGGGAGGCTCGTAAAGTCCTCCGAATGCGATTTTGCGAAGAATCCGTTCCTGATACTGAACTCTTTCCGATCCGTTGAACAGTTCGATCCGGTCGCGGTGGAGGTTCAGGTGGAGCCTGACATGAGAACGGAAGGGAATCGCTCCCGCTGGAATTTCTGTTCCGTCCCCGGTGGAGAGAATCAGAAGATCACGGTTTGAATCCGCATCGAAGCGCAGGAGCAGACGCGCTCCGTGTTTGGTTTTGCCTCCGAGCGTGAGAAGCGTGAAGTCGGATTCGCTGCGAACCTCCGAATACATTTCGAATTCCAGGGAAATGAGGGGTTTCCGAAGTACCGCTTCCGGAAGAACGAGTCCGGCAGTCGCCTGCTCCTGGAGCAGGACAAGGGAGTCGGAATCGATTTCAAGTCCCTCGCGGCTGCCGCGGGGAAGAAGATAAGGACGTGTTCCGTCGGGGAGTTCGTGTACAATCGTTGCGCCGATGCAGTCCGGATAGGTGTAGACCAGATACAGTTTCCCATCGAAGAGGAATCCGTTGGGATAGAAGGCTCTTCCTCCCCGGGGTTGGACAACAGGACCCGGAAGCAGAAGATCGGGATCGCGGGATGTTCCGCAGAAAAGCGCCAGATGGAGACGGTCATCGGGAATATGACCGGGAACACCGCGGATCCAGTCGTTCATGACCATGAGAAAATCGGGGCCGGCGGTTTCCGCGTAACAGCGCGAGACGACAGTCTCCAGTTCCACCGGACGGCATGGGCTCCAGCTTTCTCCCCTGTCGGTGCTTCGGCTGAACAGAAGCAGATGTTCCGGCTGGATTGATGCGTGCTTCCGGGTGTTTGTGTTGTTGCGGACCAGCAGACCGAGGGAGTTTTCATCGTATTCATAAACCATCGGTTCCCAGATGGACGGGCGCTCCATGAGCCCTGCATCCTGCGGAATTCCCATTTCCTGCCAGGGAACAGCTTCGATCGGCTTGCTCCAATGCCAGCTTTCTCCCCGGTCCCGGCTGATCAGAATTCCCGCATACCGGGAGAACTCGTAGTCCGGGGTCCGGAAACTGACCGGGAAATAGAGAGAGCCGTCTTGAGCTGCCAGTCCATGGTTGGTCGGGAATGCGACAACGCTTTCCGCTCCGGAGAAGAACGGGTGTTGGGGGATGTTGCGGTTTTTCCAATGGCAGCCATCCCTGGTGGAGGCGATGAAGGTCTCTCCGGTTCCGGTATCGCACCAGGCGCAGAACAGGGTTTCGCCGCGGTCGCTGAGCAGTGACGGCTGCCACTGAAGGTCGGAACAGACCGGCGGATCGCAGAACTCGCCGGCAAACAGTTTGACCGGAGAGCTCCAACGGATGAAATCATCGGAGAAACTCAGGAAATTGTATTGACCGGCGACTCCTTCCCTGCCGGTCCGGTTGGCATTCCACACCGTGAGAAAGCGATCCTGGAAACGGACTGTATCGGCACAGTGGTTGTAGCGCAGATACGGCGCGGTTCCGTTTCGCGGAAAGTAGACCGGTGCATGGGTGATCGTCGGGACGTAGACCGGTAGTCTGGCCATGATGGTGCTGTCTCCTTTAATCCTGTTTCAGTTGGATTTCAAATTGTTGTTTCGTTTCTGGGCGAAGCGGAAGCCGGATCCGTCCGTCGGCTGAGCGAATGAAGCGGGAATCGGCAAGGGGCAGATCGCTGGTCAGAACCAGACTCGGACTGCGCCCCGTCCGCAGTTCGATTTTCAGGCGGTTCGCCGCAGGATCGAATTCCAGATCGCGGATATCGACATCGCGGGAATCGAAGACCCGGATTTTTCCGTAGATGCAGTCCAGAGCCATTGCGATATTCGACGAGAGAGTCATGCCGGGATAATCTCCGGAAAGTTTCTGAAGCAACTGGTCATTTCGCAGACAGGCGTTCAGCGCTTTGATCTTTTCTTCCTGAGACATCGCGGTGGAATGGAGCGCGATATTCAGCATCTTGTGATCCTGGCGGAACGTCCCGTCTTTCTGATAAAGATACGGAATGACGAATGTCCTGAAATAGTCGTTGATCTCTTCAGGCGTGTAAGTCTCATAGAGGGAGAAGAGTTTGGGGGGGATCCCCTGGCTCATGTCGAACAGATGATAAGAAGGATTGCGGGTGGCGGCGCCGAAGCGGAAGTCGTATCCGTTTTCAGAGAATCCGGTTCCGTAAATCAGTTTCGGGTTGTGGGAGATGAACCCCGTTTCAACGGCATAATATTTGAACGGGAGACGCGCCGTGACTGCAACCATCCTCCGAGCCGCCCGGTAGAGGCATTGCGCCCGCCAATCCGGATCCCCGGCGATTTCTGCGATTCGCGCGACATTCAGCATGCCGGGATGTTCGCAGTTCAGCATGTCGATGGATGCCGCCGCACCGGATTCTCCGCAATGCCCGGTCAGCGTGATCCAGTCATCACCGACGAACAGCAGCTTCGTGAAATACCGGAACCAGGTGGCATTTGTCCGGATGAAGTCTGCCTGTCCCTGCTGATCCGCGGCGGCGCGCGCGACCGTTGTAACCATATAGACGCTCTCATTGCCGTCGCAGATGTTGAAATTCGACCCTTTGCCCGGAGCAAATTTCGTGTAATGCGGGCGCGGACTGTTGTAACAGACCGGATAACGGAGTCCTCCGAACGGTTCTTCTCTCCAGACCACCGCGCTTTTGTACGCATACTGTTCCACGGGCAGGAAGAGCCGGTAGCGAATGCGGTCGACGAGACGGCTTCTGTTTTCCGAATCCAGATCGTACGGCGCGGTGACGGCATCCGTCGTGCCGTGCATCCACATATGCATGCAGATGTTCTGAGTGCTGGCATTCGGCTGGAACGGATGGAGAAAGTCCGCAGTCCGGGTCAGGCGTCTTCCGCCGATAAAACGGACTCCTTTCCGGAATATTTCGTTTGTGATTTTATGGATGTCCTCCTGTCCTTTGATGCGGGGAACCAGCGGGAGATTGTCGGTCGGCAGCGGCAGACTCCATTCGACCGTATCGGCATCCGCTTTCGCCGCATACCAGCCGAACGAAGTGGCAAGTTTCCAGTTTTCCACACCGTCCGCCTCGAACAGCTTGCCTTTCATGAGAAAAGCAAGCGGGGAGACCGGGGCATATTGTTCCGGTGCGATTCCCCATTCGTTTTCCGTATTTTTATATGTGTAGCGGCTGCGGATGCGGACCCTTTCTGCCGCTGCGTCGATCCGGAAGAACTCCCTGTATGCAATGGGATAGGCAAAGGCTTTCGGGAGCCAGAAACGGATACGGTTTTGCGTTTCTTCCGGCAGGGAGGTCTTCCATGCGGAGGTTTTTATCGACTGCTTGCCGTAGAGCCACATTGGCAGAATCATGCCGATCCCGTTTTCCCGTTCGATTGTAATGCCGCCGACTTCGGAGCCGAGACGTTCCACCGTGATTTTATCCGGACGAACAGCAAAGATCAGGAGCAGAGGGGTTCCTCTGGTTTTCGGAAAGAGCAGAAGAACAGGCAGATCCCATCCGTCGCAGGGAATCGCATCGGTTCCGGTCAGGTCAAGAAGTTCCGTTTTCCCGTTCCGGAAAAGGACCGCCGAGGATGCAAGACTGTTGAGTGCCATGTGAATACGCTTTCCGGGAAATTCCCAGCGGATGCCGGGAAAGGCAAGGGAGGTATCGAATCTCCAGCTGGCGTTCCGGTCGCGGTCGACGACCGTTCCGCCTTTCCCGAGGGGATTTGCACGGTCAATTCGGACATCCCACCGCAGCTGCGGAATACGAGTCGGTACAATTTCCGGACAGGAACCGAATCCGCCGCTTTCCCGGATGTTTTCCGTCAGGACCCGGATTGTGTTGGGCTTCCCGAATCGAATTTGTTTTTCCGGCAGGAGATAGCGATGCGGACGGTTCCAGTAGTTCGGCATTTCCCGTGTGACTTCTCCAAGAAATTCTCCATTGAACCAGACTTTTGCGGTGTCGTCGATTCCTCCCTCCACCTGGAACCGCAGCGGGGTCCCGCGCCATTTTTCTGGAATGGTGATTTGTCCGGTCAGTTCCACGACGCCGATTTGTCCATAGCGGTAGTTCCACTCAATTTCTTTTTCCTTTTCCGCCGGTGCGCCCGAGACGGAACGGATGCGCCAGTGCGGAATCCGGAGTTTCGGTGAGGATTCCGGACGGAATTCATATTCTCCCGAACCTCCGGAAACCGTGAGCGTGTTGCTGATGGATTCGCAGAGAAGACCGTCGCCGAGGGCAAATCCGACTCGTCCGATATTCTGTTCACTGGCGCCTGCGAGCCAGCCGTTTTCCTTTTCCGCCGCAGGACGTGCGCTCTCCGGAAGCTGTTTTCCCGTCAAGTCCGAAAGAAAACGAAGCAGCAGCGGATCGTATGCCGTCTTGCCGGGGATCAGTTCCACGCCGAGTCCGAGCGCATTGTAGACAACCCTTCCTTTCCCGGCCTTTCCCTCCGCGATCAGCGGTTTCCCGCCGGAGTAGAGAAGACGCGCCTTTGCCCCCGGTTTCAAGGTCAGGTCATGATTGATGGCAAATTTTTCCTTGGAGAGTCCGCGGAAGCATGAATCGCCCGGATTTGCCGCCCGGACCGCTTGGCGTTCCGGGTATCCTCTGCCGGGTCTGGTTTTGATTTCTGCGGGAAGCAGACCGCGGATCTCCGGATCGGAGACGATTGCCGCGGCATAGAGCGGTGTTCCGTTCCGCACTGCCGAGGCGATGCGTCGCGCTGTTTTCGGATCGGGTTTTGCCGCGGCATAGACAATGGCGTCGGCGTTTTCCGGCTGACTGGCAATGACGGCATGGCGCTTGACTGTGGAGATCAGGATTTCCCGGAATCCCGGATAGGGAATCGGATCGGTCATGCCTTTGGCGGACATCGGACGATAGTCTTCGTTGTCAAAGTGAAAGAAGATGCGCATGGCGCCGGGCTTAGGTTTGATTTCCGGCCGTTCCGGTGGATAGACGGTAATCTCCGGCTTGCCGGACTGAATGCCGATGTTTTCCGCGGAATCAATCTGGAAATCGCGGAATTCCACTTCGACCTTGCGGCCCGGTTTTACACCGTCGATGCCGACAAACGGTTTCACCTGCCAGATATGATGTTCCTTGTCGGCGAGGTTGAACGTGGAATCAAGTCCGAAGAGATAGCGTTTGAATTCTGCTCCCGAGATTTTGAACCGGGGACCCCAGCAGGTGCGGATCTTTCCGTTTTCCCGGAGTGTGATAATCAGATGAACATTGACGCTTTGTCCGCCGATGACACGGGCGCGGAAACAGAGTTTGTTCTGTGCATGGCGCGGCGCATTGATTGTCCGAACGATCTGGACGGAGCAGTTCGTTTTGTTGTCTGCCGCAGGGATCAAGGTTAGATTGAATTCCTCGGGAGAGAACGATTTCATAACCGCGTCCGATTTTTTACTCAAGGTCGCAGGGATTGTGAGCCAGTCGGCTTTCTTTTTTGCTCCGCAAAGGAGAAGGGGCGCGATCAGTGCCAGCAGAAAAAAAGTTCGTTTCATACTTGTGCCATTCCTGTTTTATTTTTGATGGGGAGCCGGAACCCGCTGAGAACGGAAGGAGCCGCATGGCAGTCCGGCTTTGTTGAAGAGTTTGACTCCGCCCGGATAATTGGACCACGCATAGCGGACAAACCGGGGACGGGGAACCTGCGCGGATTGGAGCAGAACGGTTTCGCCGTCGGTACGTGCCTCTGCGGGGTGGTAGACAGCGTCTTCTCCGGCAAGTTCAAAATTGTCGATAGGAGTGTTTTCCGGGAGAAGTCCGCCCTCTGTCGAAGAGAAGAAGACACGCATGGTATTTCCCTTGCATTCCGTCCGGAGGAAGCGGGGGGATGCCGGTGTTTTTTCCCCGTAGCAGAGGCGCATGGCTTCCAGAAGGAACCGTTCCGCAACGGTGATTTTGTTGGTCGGATGGATATTGGAGTGGTCGCCGATGTCCAGTGTGACGATCATCCCGCTGCGCGGGATTCGGCTGAGGGCGAGTTCCTGGGCTTCCCGAAGTTCCGCCCATTCCGCCTTGCGTTTTTTCTGTTTTTTCCAGAAATCATCCGGCAGCGGATTAGTTCTTCGATGAGCCTCCCACGCGGAGAGCTGCGCATACAGAAAGACCGGTTCCGGCCGGACCCATCGCTTTCTCCATTCCTGAACGAGCAGCGGAAGGAGTTGCCGGTAAAGGGCGGCGCCGCCTTCCTGTTTTTCCGTGTTGCTCTCTCCCTGATACCAGAGAATGCCCCGAATCGGAAAATCCAGCCAGGGGAGAATTTTTGTATTGTACTGAGTTGCTGGAAAGTTCTGTCCATATTCCTGATAAAGGGCATTGTCTTCCTTTGTAAACGGCGGGGGAGTTCCTTTTGCCCCTTTTGATTTCCAGAGATAGTATTTATGGCGTCTGTTTCTGGCCTGCATCCATAATTCTTTCGCTTTTTCCCTGCCGATCCGATCCCGTTTGTCGAGACGCCGGACATCGGCTGTCACGTTGGCTTTCCGGATGGCTTCTTCGGGGAGCCATGCCTGAATCCGGGTCGCGGGAAATGCCGCCTGAATGATTCCGACCGGAACATTTCGTTTTTTCATCAGCTCTTTCCCGAACAGGAAACCGATTGCGCTGAACGGCATCGCTTCGGACGGCGTACAGCGTTTCCACTGGAAATTCCGACAGAGCCTCAGATTCGGGAGATCGGCCTTTTCGGCAAGTTCCTTTCCGTTGTCGCAGCGGTCGAAACGGTTTGTTTTGGAATAGAGAGGAAACGACATGTTGGACTGTCCCGAGACAAGCCAGACTTCTCCGACCATGACATCCCGGAAACGCAGTTCAGAGGAATCGTCTTTGATGTAAAGCTCATAAGGACCTCCCGCTTTCCGGGACGGGAGTTCGATTTTCCACTCTCCGTTTTGATTTGCCTGACATTCCCATCTGCCTGAAGCGAAATGGACTGTCACTTTTTTCCCGGGTTCGGTTCGCCCGTGAAAAACGATCGGCTCATTTTGCAGGAGTACCATGTGACTGCCGAAGATTTTCGGCATTTCCAGTGCGGAAACGGAAATGCATGGAAGAAGTGTCAGGAGCAATAAAAATCTCATTATGAAAAATTCCTCATTTTGCGTTTTCGGTGGAGCGTGCGGCACCGGTGCGCGACCACGGATTGTTCGCGTAATTGACCGCTTTCAGTTCGCCGTCCCGAGCATACCATTTTGTCTGGATGTCGCTGATTGTTCCTGTCCCGCGGACGGCTATGACATGGCCGTCGCCGCGCAGAGAGTTCGCCGCCGTCAGTTTTTCGTGGCAGGGCCTTGCACAGGTTCCGGTTTTCTTGTTCCGGGTTCTTGAGACGCATCCGGATTCAATCGCGACAAGGAAGTAGGAACTGTTTTTCACGGCTCCCGCCTTCAGCCACGGACTGACATCATCGACTTCGCGTCCGCCCATTTCCTGCGAGTTCAGTCCGTAGGCGCCGAACTGCCATGCATTGCGGTTGTCCTTGATTTTGTTCCTTTGAAACTCCAGCCGATATCCTCTGTCCCCGGAAGTCAGGCTTTCATATCCGGACTGGCAGAAGAAGATGTTCGGGCGGAGGTATTTCAGATCGCAGAATGCCCAGGTCCAGTAATATAAGCAGTTATCTTCCGTTTTACTGAGAATTCCTTTCGGGAAATAATCGTTGAAGTCGCTCTGGTAGATTCCAATCGCGCTTCCGATCTGTTTCAGGTTTCCGGTACACACCGTCGTTCTTCCCTTATCGCGTGCCTGATTCAGTGTCGGAAGAAGCAATGAAGCAAGAATTGCAATAATTGCAATTACGACCAGGAGCTCTATTAATGTGAAATATCGCTCTTTCATTTCAGATTATCCTCCTTTTTTCCGTTTTCCGTTGATCCACTCGATCAGCGAACCTTCCACCCGGATGGTTTCGGGAGTATACTTTTCTGCGGACAAGTGGCGTTGTATCAGTTCCGCGGCATTCTCCGCCATCCTTTCAAAATCGGGGTGGATGGAGTAGCCGTTGAATTCATGAGCAGGGCGGTAAGCGTAAAGCGAGACGATCCGGCATTCCCGTCGGGGATCCATTCCATATTGAGAGCAGAGCCGTTCCACCGCGGGGATGAAGCCGTCTTCACAAATCCAGAGCCCGGGACGGAAGCCGGATTTCAGAAGTTCTTCCGCCGTATTGAAGTTTTCCGGAAGAGGACCGCGGGTAATCTGTTTCAGTTCAAACTCCTTTTCCGGGAAATACTTGTCCATATCCGGCAGAAAGGTCGATTGCGGATATTGGATAAGAATACGCATCCGGTTTTCCTTCCGGCAGATCATTGCCAGTTTTCGAAAGGCATCTCCGCAGGATGGAGCGACTCCGCTGACTTCTCCGGGAAACAGCTGGCCGAATGTGACGACCGGAATTTTCGCATCAATCAGGCGTCTGAGAAGAGAAAGATTCAGCGTATCATCATTGTTTTTCACCGCCCAGACCAGCGCATCCAGATGAAGCGGGGCAATTTCTTCGAAAATCGTCTCCGGCGTTTTCCGGAGCAGCCGGAGATCATGCAGCGTGCAGCCGCTTTCCGCCAGCTGCCGATAGATCGCCGCAATCGAAAGAGATGCAGTATAGGAATAGGTGAAATAATCCCCGCTGCCGTAAGTGACTCCGACGAATGGTTGCGGTTCCCCGTTGCTCGCATGCCAGAAAAATTCGGAGTTCGGATTGGTGAATGTCCCTACACGGTGCTTGCCGATCAGCAGACCGGATTCGATCAGCCGTTCCAGTTCATACTGCGCCACTCTCCGGGTCGTGCCGAACCGTTCCGCCAGGTCATAACTGGAGGGGATCCGGACCGATTCCTCGTGGTGTTCCCGGATGATTCCATAAATGTAGTAGCGGATTCGCTCCGCCCCTTCCGATTGTTTGACCGGCATGGTGTGTCTCTTGTTTTGTTCTAGTTTGTTCTACATTTAAATTATACAACATTTCCAGGAAATTGTCAATAGGGGTTTTGAAAAAACGATGGAATTTCTCTGCGCGGCGCGATGCTCCCTCTGCTTTCCCGGATGGGAAGGTGGGATTGCCGGGATCAGAAGGAGTGCATGTCGTAGAGTTTTTTGTAGTAGCCGTCTTTTGCGATGAGTTCCGCATGAGTTCCGCTTTCGATCAGTCTGCCGTTTTTGAGACAGTAGATCAGATCGACATGTTTCACGGTGGAGAGGCGGTGCGCGATGATGATCGCGGTTCTGCCTTTGCAGAGCGTTTCCATGGACTGGCGGACCAGCTCTTCCGATTCGTTGTCGAGAGCGCTGGTGGCTTCGTCGAAGATGAGGATCGGCGGATTTTTCAGAAAGACGCGTGCAATGGAGAGGCGCTGGCGCTGGCCGCCGGAAAGTTTGACTCCGCGCTCGCCGACCTGCGTGTCGAGTCCTTCCGGAAGAGCGGAAATAAAGTCCATCGCATTGGCTTCCCGTGCGGCTTCCAGGACCTCTTCCTCCGAAGCGCCGGGACGGCCGAAAAGGATGTTTTCCCGGATGGAGGCGTCAAACAGGAATGCCGACTGCTGAACAATGCCGATCCGGGCGCGCAGGTCTTTCTGACGGTATTTCCGGATGTCGAGTCCATCAATTTCAATGGATCCTTCGGAAACGTCATAAAAACGCGGAATCAGCGCCGCGATTGTGGATTTCCCAGCTCCGGACTCCCCGACAAGAGCGACCGTGGTTCCCGCTTTCACTTCAAACGAGACATGGTCGATGACATCCGAATCCGGACGCGACGGATAGGAAAATGAAACGTTGTTGAAGCGGATTGTCCCGTGAATATTCTTCGGAACCACCGCATCCGGCGCATCCTTAAGATCGGGATTCTCCAGCATGACTTCCTGAAAACGTTCAAATGCCGAGGATGCCTGCTGAAACTGTTCCGTAAAGCTGAGCGCTCTCATCATCGGCATTGTGATGTAGCGGGAGTACATGAAGAAGGCGATGATCTGCGGGATGTCCGCTTTTTCATAATACGCGAGCAGCGCGCCCGCGCCGATGAACAGGAGCGAATAGGACTGCATCAGGAATTTCTCTCCCGCGTGGAACGATGCCAGCGTGGAATAGACTTCCTCCTTCGCGGAGAGGAACGAGGTGTTCACCTTTTTGAATTTTATGATCTCCATTCCCTCGTTTGTGAAGGATTTGACCTCGCGGACTCCTTGAATGGAGTTTTCCACGCTTCGATTGATCTCTGCGATTTTTTCCCGCACGCTGCGGAATCCGCGGCGCATCCGGGTCTGGAATATGGAGCCCCAGACAATGATGAAGGGCAGCGGGATCAGCGTGATCGCCGCCAGAAGCGGGTTGATGCTGAACATGACGATGAATGCGCCTGTCAGGGTGAGGGTCGAGATGAGAAGATCCTCCGGCGCATGGTGCGCCGTCTCCGCAAGCATGGTCAGATCATTGGAGATGCGGGACATGATGTGTCCCGTTTTGGTCCTGTCGAAATAGTTGAACGAAAGTTTCTGGATGTGCGAAAAGATATCGCGCCGCATATCGGCTTCCATGCGGGCCCCGAGGATGTGTCCCCAGCGCAGACTCACATATTCGGCTCCGCTGATCAGCGCGGTCAGAACGAACAGAAGCACCGCCGCGGTCAGGAGCATCCGGAGCTCCATCTGCGGCAGGTAGTTGTTGAAAACCCGGTAGACGACCATCGGCAGAAGGATCGTCAGCCCCGACTGCGCCAGAATCGAGACCAGATCGGCTGCCGCCAGCACTTTGTACGGTTTGTAATACGAAACAAAGACCTTGACGTTGCGCCACGCATCCGTGAAGGACGGTTTTTTACCGGGTTCCCGCATTTCAGCCGAGCTTCGATTTGACGAGTTCAAGCTCTTTTTCGGCGTCCGTGACAAGTTCGTGAATCAGTTCCCGGATCGGGACGATTT
>CALXMJ010000085.1 GCA_944389445.1 uncultured Victivallales bacterium
GGATCCATTCGAGGACAGCGGGAGTTTTATCCCCGTAGAATCGGGAAAAGGGCGGGCACGGTTCTGTGATATACGGCTGCATGGCGGCAACGAGTTCCCGGACGGTCCGGATTTTTTCAGCTTCGACGATTTTCAAAGCCGGATTCCGAAAGGCTCCGCTCTGGACTTCTCCTTTCTGACGGATGCCCCGGCAGGAAAATACGGACGCATCATCGCTTCTCCGGATGGACGGCTTGTCTATGAAAAGCGTCCGGATCAGACGGTACGTCTCTGGGGAGAAAACATCTGCCAGTATGCCCTTCGCCACCCGAAGCCGGTCTTCCGGTCGCTGGCGGAATATTTCTCTCAGATGGGATTGAATCTGATCCGTCTGCATCATCATGACAACGATCTTGTCGATCCGAAATCGGAAACCAGTACCGAGCTGAACTATGAACATCTGGACCGTCTGGAATATTTTGTCGCGGAACTGAAAAAGAACGGAATCTACATCACGACCGATCTGTTCACCAGCCGAAAGGTCAAACCCGGAGATGCCATTCCGGAAATGCAGACTCTGTTTCAGAATAAAAAAACGCCCAGCCTGACGGTTCCGTTCAAAGTTCTGATTCCATTCAGCGATGCAGCGTTCAACAACTGGAAGACATTTGCAAAGAAATGGATGACTCACCGGAATCCCTATACAGGAATGACCTGGGCGGAAGATCCCGTTCTGGTGTATGTGAATCTGGTCAATGAGGACAACCTCTCGATCTGGTGGAACAGTTGCGAACTTGCTCCATCCATTCAGAAGAAATTCGATCAATGGACCAAAGAAAAACGACTCCCGAAAAGCACTATTTCCAACACGAACCGTCACTTCCGCCGCTTCCTGGACGAGATACACACGGTCTGTTATCGGAAAATGGTTGAGTTTCTGCGGAAGGAATGCGGCATGAAAGCGATGATCACCAGCCACAATTTCTATTCGGACATCCCGGTCACGATTCTCCGCAATCAGTTCGACATTGTGGACGATCATCTTTATGGGGATCATCCGAGTACATGGGGACTTCCGCAAGGATACAGCCAGGGCAATCACATCCGCGGCATGGGCGGCATAGCCCGTCAGTTCACCTCCAGCAGAATTTTCGGCAAACCGTTCAGCATCACGGAGTTCAGTATTGCCGCCCCGAACATCTACCGATCCTGCTGGGGACCGCTCATGGGAGGGTACGCGGCGTTTCAGGACTGGAATGCCATCACCCGTTTCGCCTATGGATTCAGCACGGTCAATTCCACGCCCCGCCGCATCATCAACGATTTCGAGAGCGCAAACGAACCGATGGCGCAGTTCAGCGACCGCATCTTCGCCGCACTCTTCCGGCGAGGAGATGTCAAACCTGCGCCAAAGAAAATCGCTCTGAAACTGCCGGCTGATTTCTATCAGTCAAACAACCGGGACCGCGGATTCCCCGGGGATTTCCAGATGCTCGGACTCATTACGGGAACCGGCTGCGTGATTGGCAATTCGCCTCTTCCGAAAGGAGCGGACACCTATCCCGAAATTGCCGATCCGGTCATCCGGAAACGCTGGCAGGATGCTCTGACAAAACGGATCGCCATCAGTTCGACCAATGAACTGTACCTGGACGGCAATCGGGAAATCTTCAAGGTAGACACCCCCCGCTCCCAGTGCATTTTCCTGCCCGGCGGCGACGCATCGACCTCTGTCATGACGGTCAGGAAGGCTACGACTATCAGCACGGTAGCTCTGATTTCGCTGGACGGGAAACCGCTCCGGGAAACCGCTTCCGCTGTACTATTCCACTTGACAGACGTCTGCAACAGCAGCATCCGATTTGCCAATGAGATGAAAACCCTTGTCCTGCACAAAGGCACTCTGCCGCTTCTTCTCAGGCGAGGCAGTGCTGAGATCGCCCTCTCTGTCCAGCATCCCTTCAAAGTTACCGCCCTCAACTGCGACGGCGTCCCGAAAGGAGAAATTCAAGGGATTTTCGAAAACGGGAAATTTACGTTCCAACTCAAAAACGACCGTTTCCCCGGCGGAGTCATGGCGTATCACCTGACCCGATAGCTCAGGAGGAAACAAACCGTTCTTTTTCCGGAAGACCGGTCAGATTCACCCCCGAAAATTAGTATTACTAATTTCATAAACTGAACTTGATTTTTTTCAAATCAGGTGTATTTTACAGACTTTCATCCGAACAAAACAGAGGGAAAAGGTTATCATGCACGTTGCACTTCAGGTGTTCTGGTCGATTCTTCAAACATTTCTGATTTTCGCATTTGGAGCATGGGCGGTCCGACTCCGGATGATCCGGGCGAACAATCTGGCGGGGTTGTCGCGTCTGGCTCTGGACGTGTTCTTTCCGTTTCTGACATTTTCGACGATCACGCGCAACTTCAATCCGACCCACACAATGGAACTCTGGCTGATGCCTCTGATCGGATTCGGGATCATGTTCAGCAGCGCGCTGCTTGGTTTTCTATTCAAAAATCACCTATTTCACTCCACGCCGGAGCGTCACGCGACACTGCACCACATCTGCGCCATCAACAATTATGTTTTTCTGCCGCTGATCGTCCTGGACAGTCTCTGGGGAGAGCGTCACATTGCACTGCTCCTGCTGATGAATGTCGGTTCCACGATCGGCTTCTGGACCATCGGAATACTGACCTTCACCGGGCTGGGCAGTCTCCGGGAGACCGTCAAAAACATCTTTTCGATCAACCTGGCGGCGGTCGTGATCGCTCTGATCTTCTGCTTTTTCCGGATTCCGATTCCACACTTCATCGCATCCACTTCGGAGATGATGGGCAGCATGGCGGTTCCCTTCATGCTGATTCTGACGGGAGCCGCACTGTATTTCAGTGCGGGAAATCTGGTGAAGCATCCGCTTGACGCGGTTTATCTCTCGGTGATCCGTCTGCTGGTGCTTCCGGCGGTCCTGATTTTTCTTCTGAAGCTGTTTCCGCTGGAAAAGGAGATCTATGAGGTCAGCATTGTTGTGGCGCTGATGCCGGCGGCGGCGAGTTCGGTTCTGATCGCGAAACGGTATGGAGGATGTCCCGATTTCACCGGACAGGCCATCATTGTCACCACCCTTCTCTCGCTGCTCACGATTCCGCTCTGGCTCTGGTTTCTTCTGTAAAAGGAAGAACGCCCTTCACTTCGCCGGGAATGCGATGTTCCGCGGAAGGCATTTTTCCGGATGTAGTCCGTATAACTTCCGAAAAGCGGAAGGGGTCATTCCGAGATGCTTACGGAAAAATCTGGAAAAATAAAACTCATTGCAGAAATGCAGTTCTGCGGCGATCTCACGGATGGTCTTTTCGGAACCGCACAGAATCCGCGACGCCTTCTCCACCAGAATCCGGTTGAACAGTTTCTTCGGCGGAAATCCTGTATCGTAAACAAATTTTTTAATAAAGGTTTCCTTGTTCATGCGCATGATCCGCGCCATTTCATCGACATCAATTCCTGCATGGCAGTGCTCCGCCAGATAATCGAACAGCGGACGGTACCGCAGCTGCCCCGCAAGCAGCTCTTCCTCGGGCAGCCTTACCCGGTTCAATACGCCGGCAAGGACTCTCCAGCAAACCTCCAGCTGCTTCCCTGCCGCACAGAGACGGTCCTCCTCTTCCGCGACTCCGCGGGCAAGAGAGCAAAGCTCCGGGTCCGCTTCCGAAAACAGAGAATCAAGATGAGAAAGCAGATCAAAGCCATGATACAATTCCAGATTGAAATGGAACGACAAATGCAGCATGGATGAATTCTGCTCATGAGTAATCTCATGAAACGCCGGAACCAGAATCCACATGCCGGACTTCAGAAACAGAGATTTTCCCCTGTCCGAAAAGGAACTTTCCCCGTCGGATTCCAGAATAAAAATCAGGCGGTTGAACGGAAGACAGCTTTTCCAGCGTCCCGGGTTGAATCCGTAGCAGCTTCGGAGAAAGCGCAGCATCAACTGATTGCAGAACGATATCTGAGGCGGTCCGCCCAGCTGTATCATCGCCATTGACAGAACTCCTTCTTTTGACAGGAAACTATAAGCCGGATTCATTGAAAAATCAAATTAAAAATACTTGAAAAGATATGTTTTTCTCTTTTTCAGATATTCACAAACGCCTCATTCCGTGGTATAATCTGGATAGTAAAAAAGGAGATCCTTTATGTGGAACACATTTGATCGAATCCGCCCGCATCTGGAAGAACAGTACCGGAATTGGGAACCGAATCCGGAGACCGGACTTTCTCCGGAAGAACTGGAAAAACTTGCGGACCGTTGTTTTGAATCGCACCGCGGCGAGCCGCTCATTCTGACCAAAGCCGCCATTTTTGAGCTCATTCTGACCAAAGCCCGGATCGGAGTCGACCCGGCGGACTGGTTTGCCGATCATCTGCAGTCCGGAAACGTGATGAACAAGTATCAGGGGCTCCGGAAAGCGGAAGGTTACCGCAAACTGCCCTCGGACTGCGAAGACGCCTCCTCTTTGTATCCTGAGACCGGAACCGGATATGCAGCACTGGATCTCAGTCACACCTCCCCCGACTGGAAGAGCGTTCTGGAACTCGGCCCAACCGGTCTGCGGGACCGCGCGCTCCATGCGCAAAAATCGGCGGAAACGGAAGAGCAGAGAATCTTTTACACTGCGGTCGCAGTCATATTCGACGCCATGCGGAAGTTCATAGAACGTCTGGCGGAGGAAGCGGAGCGGGTCGGAGCGGAACGGGTTTCCGGAACTCTGCGTGCCATTGCGCATCGTCCGCCGGAAACATTTCAGGAAGCGCTTCAGCTCTCCCTTCTTTACGATACCTGTCAGGAGCTCGAAGGCGAACCCGTTCGATCACAGGGACTTTTCGATCGTCTTTTTCTTCCGTTCTATCGCCATGATCTTCAAAACGGAATTCTGACTCGCGATCAGGCGAAGGAGCTTTTGAAGTTCTTCTGGACAAAATTCTATGCGCAGGGACATCCCAACGGAAAGAACTTCGGATTCGGAGGTCTTGAATTTCCCGGAAACGACACGACAAACGAACTGACCGAACTCGGATTTGAAGTCTATCGGGAATTGAACACAATCAATCCGAAGCTGACGTTCCGTGTTTCGAAGAAAACCCCGGATTTCATTCTCCGCAGAGTCGCCGAATGTATTCAGGCCGGAATCACCGGGTTCGTGTTTGCCAACGAGGAAACCGCCCGGGAAATGTTCCGGAAACGCGGCAAAGAGCCGCGGGACATCTATGATTTCATCTTTGTCGGCTGTTACGAACCCGCAATCATGGGACGGGAAATCTCCTGCACCATGGCGGGCACTTACAATCTTCTGAAGCCGGTGGAACTTCTCTTCCACAACGGGAACGATCCCCGGACCGGCGCGGCAGTCGGACTCCCCTGCCCACTGCCCCGGAACAGCCAAGAACTCGAAGCGGCCTATTTCCGTCAGCTGACCCATCAGCTCACGCGCATCATGGAACGGGGAAAACTCTATGAAAAGATCTGGCCGGAAGTCAATCCGTCACCCCTTCTTTCCGGCACCATGCCGGAATGCATCCGCAAAGGGCGCGACATTTCCGATTCCGGAACGAAATATAACACCAGCGGAATCATGTGTGCCGGAATCGGCAGTGCCGCGGACGCGCTGGCCGCGGTCGAATATCTGGTTTTTGAACGGAATCTCTGTTCCATGACGGAACTGAAGAACGCTCTCGACAACAACTGGAACGGGTATGAAACTCTTCGACTGGAAGCTCTGAACCATGCGCCCAAATGGGGCATCAGCGATCCATCCGCGGATGCCATTGCCCGCCGGATAACGGAACATACGGCAAATCTGATCAACCATACGCCCAATACGCGAGGAGGAACCTTCCAGATGGGACTCTGGTCCATTGACCAAGACCGTACACTGGGGAGCAAAACCGGAGCGACTCCGGACGGCAGACTTTCCGGCGCTCCTCTCTCCCGGAATACAGGAAGCACAACCGGCATGGACCGCCGGGGGATCACGGCTCTGATGAATTCCGTAATGAAACTTGACCATTCAGAATTTCCTGACGGTTCCGTGCTGGACATCATGCTTCACCCGAGTGCCGTTTCCGGAAAGGAAGGTCCCGACATCATAACAAGCCTCATCCGCACGTTTTTTGCCGGAGGCGGACTCGCCATTCAATTCAATATTCTGAGTGCGGAAGATTTGAAACAGGCGCAGAAGGAACCGGAAAAATACTCCAATCTTCAAGTCCGGGTCTGCGGATGGAACAATCGGTTCATCCTTCTTTCTCCGGAGGAGCAGGCGCTTTTCATTGCCAAAGCGGAGGCGGGAGAATGAGTGTTGCGCGGATTGTCGATATCAAACATTTTGCAGTCCATGACGGGCCGGGTATCCGGACAACCGTCTTTCTGAAAGGCTGTCCGCTCCGCTGTATCTGGTGCCACAATCCGGAGAGTGTCCGGACCGTCCCGGAAATCGCTTTGCTGAACCGATGCACCCTCTGCGGCAGATGTGCAGAGGTCTGCCGCTGCCACAGGATTGAAAAGGGAAAACATCTCATTGACCGCACCTCGTGCACAGGATGCGGCAGATGTGTTTCCGCCTGTCTCTGCAACGCGCTGTTCCTCTATGGGAAAACCTTTACTCCGGAAGGACTTATGCCGGAACTTCTGACAGATCGCCTTTTTTACGGGCACTCCGGCGGAGGAATCACCCTTTCCGGCGGGGAGCCTCTGCTGGCTCCGGAATTCTGCCGCGATCTGTTCCGGCTTCTCAAAACGGAAGGAATACACTGTGCCGTTGACACCTGCGGAAATATCCCCTGGAATGCTTTTGAAACGGTCCTCCCGTTTGCAGATCTCTTCCTCTACGATTTAAAACAGATGGATTCCGACTTGCACAGACAGTACACTGGAGCACCGAATGAAAGAATTCTGGAAAATCTGAAGCATCTGGATGACACCGGAAAGCCGATAGAGATCCGGATGCCGATCATCCCCGGACTCAACGACGATCCCGGCGAGATTGCCAGCGCGGGAAGATTTCTGGGAGGATTGAAGCATATTATCGCTGTGCGTCTTCTTCCTTATCACTCTTTTGCCCGCTCCAAATACCAGTCCATCGGACACGCAGACACTATGCCCGCTGTCGAATCCCCGTCAAAGGAGAAACTGGATCATCTTGCGGCACAGATGCAGAAGGAGATGGGGAAAACATACAGGAACTGTCCGGTCCTGAGATAAAACGGATTCCGATTCCGGAAAATCCGCTGTCCGGATCGGTCAGTTTCCGGAAAGAGAAGCTGCCAGGACATCTGCGACCACAGAACCGATCTTCCTGTAATCCGAACGCGTCAGGATTTTGCCGCCCGCTTCGAAATAACTGGTTTCCATGCTTGCAAAAGGAGCGGAAAGGGTCTCAAGGCAGAATTCGCTGAGATTCGAGAAAGCGCCCCATGCCGAATAAGGCTTATAAGAACTTGTCCGCAGGAAAGGCGAGGACGCATACGGGGTAAGCGCGACTCCAATACGGGAGAGAATCGACTCCGTTTTCCATGCGGGCTTCCGCTCACGGACTTTTTCCGACCAGAAGGCGTAAACGCCGGTTTCATCGGCTCCGGGACTGTGAAGATCCAGCACGAGAGAACGATCCGGCAGAATCCGCTGATACCACTGTCTGAGATCCGTTGCAATCACCTGCGTTTCATGGCGCATCAATGCATGCGGTCCCCATGAGCGGTTCATATCCTGAGGGAAGGAATCCTTTCCGTAATCTCCCCGCATGACACCATCGGGGTCTGCAAAAGGAACACACCAGACGGGACAGTCGAAACGAATCTCCGCCAGACGGCGCAGGATGCCGTCAAGGACCCATGCCCCGGAAACCTCTGCGGCATGCTGGCGCGCCAGAAGATAAAGTCCCGGCACAGGTTTTTGCGGATCGCCGTAACGGTTGGAAAGACGGATCATGAGGTGATCGTCGCGTGTCACACCGATCTCGTCCTTCGTCCAGTAGCCGGATGTTTCCGCGATCATCTGTTCCAGATTTTCCGGATCATAAGGATAACAGTATGCCAGCTCAAAGAAACCGCCGGAAGGCGGAGTCTCCGTGCTCCATTCCAGCTGGACGCGCCCATCCGGAAGGACAGTCCGCTCTCCACGACCAAGACGAATCCAGTCGGAACACTCTCTGCGAATCACCGGCACAAAACGACCGGCGTCACAGCAGAGCATCCCCTGAATATTCTTCAAAACGATTCTTGTTTTTGCTGGAAGCTCCTCCGTCCCGTCGTTCCGAATCCGGCAGCGGAACCAGAGTTCGGCGATCCCGTTATGAGGCGACGGAGTAAAGGCAATTCTGTACGCCCCGCCCTCAATGCAGCTCTCTGCTGCTGCAAAATTACTGTTCCCGTCTTTTTGAAACACAAGCATCGCAACAAATTCCTTTCCCTGGCGGATCAATCCGTTTTCTTGATTTCCGAATGGTCTTTTCCGATTCATATTCCCCCGATTTTCAATACTATACTGTTTCAAAGAAAGGATTGCAAGAAGGCTCCGGAAAAGTGGAAAAATTGTTTTTCACGGGAAAGAAAATTCTTTTTTCGAAAAAAATTTATTTGTTACTTGATTTTTTTCTTCAAAGCTATATTTTATCACAAAATATAGCGTTAAGAAAACAAATAAACATTTAAAAAACAATGGAGAGGTTCTCATGGAACATCTGAATGTACTGGTAACGGGAGGTGCCCGCGGAATCGGAGCAGGCATTGTGGAACAGCTTGCGGGAAAAGGACATGACGTTGCTTTCTGCGGGCGGGCTGCGGCGGAATCGGTGGAAGAGGTTCTGAACGGCCTCCGAAGCAGATTTCCCGGCAAATTCATGTATTATCAATGCGATGTTTCGAATCCGGAAGACCGTCGGAAACTGGTGGATTCCTTTCTTGCCGATTTCGGATGCATTGACGTGCTTGTCAACAATGCCGGAGTCGCCCCGAATGTCCGTGCGGATTTGCTCGACATGAGTGAGGAGAGCTTTACGCGCGTCCTCACGATCAATCTGATGGGACCGTTCTTCCTCACGCAGCTGGCGGCAAAGAAAATCATGGAAAACAAGAATGGAAAATTCCATTGCATCGTCAACATAGGTTCCG
>CALXMJ010000086.1 GCA_944389445.1 uncultured Victivallales bacterium
TTCACGGCGTGGAAGGTTGTCAGCCATCCTTTTTTTGTTTTGACCGGAGGGGCCGCGGGACCGATTTTTGCGTTTGCAAACGGTACCTTTTCCGCGCCGAGAAGCAACTGGTTTCCTCCCCAGTAACGGAGATCGGGGGAGTCGGAATACCAGATATCGAAGAGTTCTCCGCCGCCGCGGCTGTAGATCGGGAGAGGACGTTCCAGCCGGACATATTTTCCGCCGATTTTTTCAGGGAACAGCACCATATTCCGGTTATCCGGAGAAGAAAGAGACATCACTTCGAATTTTTCGAAATCGTCGGTGACGGCGATTCCTCCGCGGAGTCCATGCCGGGTATCGACTGCGAAACACATCACGATGCGTCCGTTGATAGCGGTCAGACGGGGATCATAAGCCCGGATGATCTCCTCATCCTTCATTGTGAAGACCGGTTTCGGGCCGGGAGTCCAGTGGATGCCGTCATCGCTGAAAGCAATTCCGATGGACGTGCTGAATTTATTTTTCCCCTTTTCCGTTCCATTGAAATGATTCCGCCAGTCCTGTTCGGTTGATCCGTAGTCGTTGCGGAACGCCATCACATATTTCCCTTGATAGCGGGTAATTCCGGCATTGAAAATCAGAGAGGCTTCATACGGAATGTCCTTTGCGGAAAGCACGGGATTTCCATTGTAACGTTTCAAAAAGGAAGGTGTGGAATATTTCATCTTCAAAAATCCTTTCATTTTCCTGATTCTATAAATTATACACGGTAAAAAGGAAAAGTGAATAGATGAAAAGTTCAAAACATATCTGTTTTTCCCAAAAAAGATGATTTTTCCGATTGAATCTTTTCAGAACGGAAGTAAAATAAAAAACAGCACCGGGCGTTGAAACGAAAGGAAACCGGAATGGCCAATATCTACGATTATGTTCAAATGGAAATTTCCGATTCCTATCGGGAGGCACATTCACCGCTGGAGCAGTATCAGCCGTTTTTTGTCAATATCCAGCAAGTGTTTCCGATCCGGAACGCCCCGTACTGTGTGCATGCATCCACGGATTACGAGATGATTCTTCCGGTCCGAAACGAATACAAATGCCTTATCAACGAGGAAGCGATCGCGGTGCAGCCGGGAGAATTTGTCATTATTCAGGCGCATCAGCGCCATCAGGATCTGTTCGACCGGGAATCGCCGTACCAGACGTTTCATTTTCTCATCCGGAAACAGAGTTCCAACGAGCAGCTGACAACTCTGTTTGCTCCGAACTTGCCATGTCGGCAGCAGGTTGCGAAACTGCCGGAGCGTTCGTTTGTGGAAACGATCATCCAGCTCATCTGGGAGGAAGCGCACCGGCATCCCGGACCGGAAAACTGCCATATCCAGAATTCCCTCTTTCAGGCGCTGTTCTGGAAATGCATTCCGATGTTTCCGCAGGAGAATCTGTATGCGGATTTCATCCGTCACGCCATGAACCGGAATATTGTCTCCCAGCTTTTCCGGATTTTCGAACAGAATCTGACAAAAATGCCGACGCTGGAGACCCTCTGCCTCGAATCCGGCATGAGCCGCAGTTCCCTGAACCGCGTCTGCAACAGACTGTTCGGACTGCCTCCGCTCAAGGCTTTTATGAAATTCAAAATCGACCGGGCACGGCAGATCATGAGCATCCATCCCGAAATGAAGGTCAAGGAGATCAGCGACTATCTCCACTTTGAAAATCCGTTTCATTTTTCCCGGATCTTCAAGAAATACGCGCTCTATCCGCCTTCCAGACATTCCGAGTTGAATCGCAAATGACCTCAACGGCACAAGAGTATTCCGACAAGCTCAATATTCGGTTTTGGAACTGAACCGGATGGCCTTATTGCCGGAAAGAAGCGAAAATTCCCCGTTTTCCAAACGATATTGAAACGGCTTTCCGGTATAGGGATCCAATGGGAGCGCTTTCAGGATCTCCGGCATCAGAGCGTTTGCGGTTTCCGGATATGTTCCGTGCAGACACTTATAGAGTTTCAAAGCAATCCCCGTCTCCGCAAGATTCTTTGCACAGAGGAACTTCGCATAGATTCGGATCATCTGAATTTTCAGACTGTCCGGATTTACAAAGGAAAGATCCGCTTCCTTTTCCTGATTCAGCATTTCCCAGTCGATTCCGGAGAGCGTTCCGGCTTCCAGATGACGGAGAAACGTGATGAATCCGTTTTGCAGGGGGAAGCGCTGGACCGGTTCCAGAAGAGAGGCCGTTTTTCGCGCAGCAACGGCATTTTTCACCAGAGCCGTCCGGACGGTCAGTTCCAGCGGACGGAGCAGAAGAGCCGCTGGAAATGAAAAACCGAAATCCAGAAACTGGAACTTCTCCGGCATCCGGTTGATGCTGGAAATGCGATTCTGAAGCCCGAAAAGATAAAGTTCCAGTTCCACCGGAGCGGAAATCCGCCAATTCCGGATATTCTCCAATATCCGGCGGTAGACTTCGGCATATTCAGGAGAGGTCGGGCCGAGACGGATCATCCCGTCATACTGGATGAAAAAAATGGCACAGCGCACCAGCTGGGAAATCAGAGTCACATCTTTCAGCAGGAGTTCGTCTAATGCTGCAATCGACTCCAGAGGCGGCAGAATCTCCTTCGTTCTGCCCTGATGCCGGGCAATTTCCGCACGTCCGCGCTGGTAACGGGCAAAAGAACGAAGTGAATTCAGAAGAGAAAAAGATTCCATGTCGAAAATAACACCGTTTCCTTGAAAGGGACGCAGAGAAGCATAGCGGTCCAGAGAAGCGAAAAAGCGGCGCACTTCCGGAGCATTCCAGTTTGCAAGAGTCTCACGGATGATTTCATCCCTGTCCCGGAGCTCGGAAGGAGAACATTTGCTTTTCACACTTGTCCAGGAATAGATGCCGCAGGCGGGCGGAATGAACTTTGGATATTTCTTGAGTATATCCTTCTCCAGATCCGCAGTTTCCCGGATCAGAGTGGAAAGTTCTCTTCCTCCGTGAGCGGTTCTCGGTACATATTCCGTCACGGCGAATTGCAGAGCGCTCTTTGCGGAGTTGCTCGCCCGGATCGTCTGAAATCCGAGGGCAAAGCACCATAACACGAGCGAAATCAGAAGAATATTGAAAAAACGGATGGTCGAATGCCGCGGAGTTGTTCCCCGCCAGCAAATATAAAGAACCCAGAGAATCCAGACCGCCCATGCACACCCGATCCAGACGGTCAGCAGAGCATTCCGCCCCCTGTATTCCAGAAAACTGGAGGGGATCGGGAGCATGGTGTTCAGCCACTCCAGAATCGTCTGACTCCATTCCGGGACACAGGAGATTACCGCAAGCTCCCCCGGAATGCAGATCAGCGGCAAAAGAAGAAACATCGGGATCAGCCACAAACGTTTCGTCTTTACAGGGAAAAGCACCGAAGCAAATACGAAAGCGGAAATCAGAAAGAGAAAAAGCAGAGTCAAAGGCGTTATCTTGTTCAGGAAGAAAACTAAAAACAGAAGAAACAGTGCGAACAGCAAAACGCTCCAATTTGTTAAAAACCATTGTCGTGAAACAGTCAAGAAACGATTCATTTTCTCCATATCCTTCTTTTCAATCTGGTATAATTATACAATCGTTTCGAATAAAAACAATCAAGAGGAAGACTTTTTCAATTAAATTCCCCTGAGAAAGATAAAAGGAAAAGCCGTTTTTTTGCGTCATAAGTTTTCATCCTGCAAGAAAGATATTTCAAAAAAAAACGGAATTTCAACTTGATTTTTTTCAGATTCGATGTAATGTATCGTTGTCTCAGGAATAAGAGACGCGCCCATAGCTCAGTCGGTAGAGCAAATGACTCTTAATCATTGGGTCCAAGGTTCGAGTCCTTGTGGGCGCACCATTTTGATACTGAAAGAGTATTTTGGATACCTCGCTTGGAAATTCCAAAATGCTCTTTTTAATTTTTAAAATTCTGTTCAGATTTACTTGGAGCGTGCATTCCTAAGCTCCGATGCGGATGCATATTGTAAAAAGCGTCGACGTATTCGTCGCATCCCGGCGCGAATTAGCCATTGTTTTTGGAATAGTTGTGCGAAACTCTTCCTTATTCATACACGATAAGAACGACTCGGCGACAGCATCATCAAGCGGGATTCTTCAATGCTTTACTTTCAAATACCGCAAATGTTTTAAACATTTGCTTATTCGCTCTAACGTCTTAGTGATTCAGACCTTGTGATGAGACAAGAACGGAAGTTTCTCAATAGAGAGATTTCAATATGCAGGAGAAAAAATGGCTCCGGCAGCTGGATTCGAACCAGCGACCAAGTGGTTAACAGCTAAGTATTTTTTGAGCTTGATTTGAATGAGTGTTCTATCTATTGCCCACTTATGGGGGTAGAAATGAAGACGAAAAGCACTCA
>CALXMJ010000087.1 GCA_944389445.1 uncultured Victivallales bacterium
TTGTCCGTTGTTTTCTGCGTCTTGGCTGCCTTGTCCCTATTTGATCCAGGTCTTAGGTCCCGAGAGCATATCCTCCTGAAAAAGCGTCAGTATCGGACAAAAAGCAGCCTCCGTCTTGCCCGAAGCCGTGGACGCGGACAGCAGCAGGTTGTCGTCCGAATGAAACACCGCATCCCCCGCCGCAACCTGAACCGCGCGCAGCGATTCCCAGTTGTTCCGGTAGATGAAATCCTGAATAAACGGCGCATATCGCTGGAAAATGTCCATCGGGACCTCAGAGTTCAAATTCTTCGAATTCTTTCTGAACGGGCGCCTCGTCAAGCAGGCTTTCCGCAAAGCGGAACTGATCCGATCCCAGAAGGGAATCGACCGAAAGCCCCGGATTCTGCCAGACCAGATTCAAGAGCTCAATGAAATCCCGGATCACTTCCCGCGGCGTGATATGGGAGTCCGCACCGATCCGGTGAAATTCGAACCGGAGAAAACGAACCAGGTCATCCTGCGTCAGAATTCTATGATATTCAAAGAGTTCCGCATGAATATCAGCAAGTTTCTCCACAAGCACCAGCATCTCTTCCGCCGTCAGCGGAGAAAGACGGATCACAGGAGCGAGCATATCCCGGAGCTTCTCTCCGCTGAACCGCCCCTCCTCCAGACGCGACCGCAGAGCCTCATAGCTGAACACCCCGCGTCTGGGATCCTCGACACACTGCGGAGTGCCTCCCATGAGAATGCCCAGATACCGCGCCTTCCCCTGAAGCGTATCGTTGTACATGGTGAGAATCTTTTCATAATTGCTCTGGCGCGTGACGCTGTTCGGAATCTTGTAGACGTTGACAAGCTCGTCGATCAGAATCAGAAGACCGCTGTAACCGGCGCGCTTCAGAAAGGTCGCAAACAGTTTGATGTACTCGTACCAGTCGTCATCCGTGACGATGATGCCGACCCCCAGTTCATTTTTTGCCTCCGTCCGGGTCCCGTACTCTCCGCGGAACCATTTGACGACCTTTGCCTTCGTCTCCTCGCACCCCTCCAGATGAGAGCGATAATAAAGCGAAAGCAGACGGGCGAAATCGAATCCGTGCACCATTTCATTCAAAGAGGCGATCACCTCTCCGATTTTGCGCTCCACCAGACGCGGAAACGCGGGATCGTCGGGAGAAATGCCGTTATCCGCGGCGGTCTCCATCTGCACACTGCTGATCCAGCGGTCCAGAATGAGAGTCAGCGCCCCGCCTTCCGGACGGGTCCTCGTGGCCATGTTCCGGATCAGCTCCTTGTAGGTGGCAAGGCCCTGCCCGCGGGTTCCCTGGAGCCGGCGCTCCGGAGAAAGATCGGCATCCGCCACGACAAAGTTGCGGTCCATCGCATAGTTCCGGATTGTCTGGAGCAGAAAACTCTTTCCGCTGCCGTATCTCCCGACCAGGAAACGGAACGAGGCTCCCCCCTCCGCGATAATCTCCACATCCCGCAGCAAAGCGTCGATCTCCAGCTTGCGGCCGACCGTAATATATGGCAATCCGATCCTCGGCACCACACCGCCTTTCAAAGAATGGATGATCGCCGAAGCAATTCTTTTTGGCACTTTTGTCATCCGATCACTCCTTTCAGTTCCTCTTCATACTCTTCCAGCACACGGGGATGGTCATCGGAACAGTCAATCACCATGTCGCCAAACCGCCCGAACAGTTTCTCGTTGACCGCATCCGCCAGAATCGACGCCATCACTCCGCGCGAACGGAGAAACGCTTCGCAGGGTTCCCCATGAAGCAGACTACGCAGAAAAGTACGTTCCGTCTCATTCAAATCCAGTCCGGCCTCCGGAACAGACGCACCGCTCTCCGGAAGTTGATTCTTCCCCGCTCCGGCTTCGACCGGAAATTCCAGTCCCGGTTCCGATTCCGGCTCGGAAGTATCCTCCATCCCCATCGACTCCTCCGATCCCGGAACGATCAGTTTATTCTGCGTCGAAAGCGCGGCCTCGCGGATCTCCGGCAGCCGGGAAAAATCAATCCGGATCTCCGGAATGGTCCGTTTTCGTTCCTCTTCCCGCAGGGATTCGATCTCCCGGGCGATGAGCGCAAGCGCACTTTTCGTCGCCATCTCCGGCTGAAGCGTCGATTTGAACTGGTAACTCCGCCGCATCAGGAAATCAATGTTTTTCAGAAGTCCGCCGATCCGGTGCAATTTATCCTTCCGGCAGAAGAAGCGCTCGCACGACCATGCGCCGTCATGACAGACATAACGGCAGAGATCCGTCAGCTCGAACACCTCATCCGGATGCCGCTGCCCCTCATAGAACACCGCAGAGGAAAACATCGTATAAGCCGAAGCATGCATCTCTCCGAAAAACGCCTTGATCCCGCTGTTCCTGGATCGTCTTTCATACGAATCGGACAATCCCGCGAAAACCCGGCAGGCCACCCGCCGAACCTCCTCCGGATAAAGAAGATAAAAACGCGACGCCTTCAAATCATAGCTGGACAGTTCACACAAGGCATCAAACACCTCTTCCTCCGAATGCGTCCGATGATGCAGCAAAGTTCGTACCGCACGATCATAGCCGGTATCCAGAATCCCCTCCAGAAGCGATCTCTCCAAATTGTGGTAAACCACATAATCCCGGAGCCACAACTTCAAATAGCGGTCGATTCCCGGTTCAAACGCCCGGTAAGCCTGCCAGAAACGCTGAAGAGTATGGAATCCCTCCTCCGCCTCCCGCACCCCGATCCCGTTCAGAAGCTCGTACACATAAACAAATGCAAATGAAAGCGATGTGGCTTCCACCATCCCCTTCCGAACCTTCGTCCTCCAGGAAAAATATCCACGCAGCTGCTGGTCATCCA
>CALXMJ010000088.1 GCA_944389445.1 uncultured Victivallales bacterium
AGATGACAATCGTCGCTCCTTTGCGCAGGAACAGCAGGATCGTGACGACAAAGTGGAATGCCATGTCGAGCACCCAAAGCACATGTTCTCCGCGTTTGACGCCGAGTCCCGTGCACGCCGAGGTCCGCTCCAGAACCGATTCGTGGGAGAGAACGACCCCTTTGTTGGCTCCGGTCGTTCCTGAGGAAAAGCGGATGAATGCCGGAATCCTGCCATCCGGCAGAGGAATCGGATCAATGTATTTCTTGAGATTCCGGAGAAAGAATGGTTCCTGGAAGTGCTCCGGAAGAGGCAGGGGTGTATCATTTTCCTTCCGCCGGGCGGAATCGCAGAGCAGGAGATTGAGTCCGACTTTGGAAGGCATTGTTTCGAGCTCCTCCGCGGAGGCGCGGGTGGAGAGTGGAACGATCGCCGCGTTCAGGGAAAGAACCGCGAGACTGACCACGATGTATTCATAGGAATCGTCCGCGAGAATGCCGACGCGGGCGAGGGGGCGGACTCCGCCTTCCCGGAGAATCGAAGCAAAATTGCGGACCTCTTCCAGCAGTTCCGGGTAGGAGTGCGTTTTTCCCCGGTCGATGACGGCGGCTCCGCGGCAGTTTCCGGTTTCCCGTATGATCTGTTCGAACAGGTTCATGATTTTCCTTTCAGGGCTTTTTCCAGTTCAGCGGCAAAGTGTTCGATATCGGATTCGGGAAAAAGCCCGCTCCGGTAGGAGATGACTGCGTTGAGCCGGTTGTTGAAGGCGTTGAAGAAGACGCCGAGTCCGGTCATCGGCGGCATCGCAGGCAGGTGATAAAGATTGGTTATGGTTCTGCCTGCGAATTTATCGTGTTCCAGAGAAGTCCCGGAGATGAAGGAGAACATGAAGGTTCCCGTGGTGCTGTTGCCCATCTTCCGGACGATTTTCAGGAGCAGGGGCGGCGGGGCGATCCGCATCAGGCGTGATGCGGCGCGATAGGCCAGGGCGGTCCGTTCTCCCGTGCGGATGAAGATTTGTTTCCGGATTTCCGGAATGGATTCCGCGGGATCCGCAAGCAGGGAGCGGAGGATGCTGAGTGGAAGCATGCTCCACTGATTGAAGAAGACGGCGTCGCGCGGAATGGAATCCTGGCCGCGCATGTCGATGGACATCGGGATCAGGAAAAGTTCATTTTCCGCATGACGCGGCATCAGCTTGTCGTATCCTTCTGCCGTGAGTGCGAGAAGATAGGGCGTGAGCATGAATGGCCCCGCGTCGCGGTCGGAACGCTGACGGAGAGAATCGGTTTCCTCTTCGGTCAGGGCGATGACGCGGTATGCCGATGCGGCGGTGTCGCAGGCATGACGGACGACGGTCGGGCCCTCTTTCTGAATATCCAGAAGCCTGCGCTGAATCTGCCGTCCGCAGGAGAACTGTTTCTCCCATTCGTTGAGCATGGGGGAGGCGAGTCCCGGGCGGTCTTCCGTCTGATCGTGTTTCCCGTGGCACAGTTGTTTGAGGAGAAGTTCCGCTCCTCGCCCGTCGAACAGCAGATGACTGAATTTGAAAATCAGCGCGGATCGTCCTTTCGGCTGCGAGAGTGCATGTACCGCCAGGGCCTGTCCGCGGGGAAGGGGACGGTTCGCGAACCGTTCCACCGCCAGCGGAAAATCGGATGGGAACAGCAGGTCTTCCGTCGTGAAGACGATCGGTTCCGGTTTTCCCGGCAACCAGTACGGCGCAAGATGGAGAAGATGACGCCGGATGGAGCCGTTGAGCCTCGGCAGATATGGAGCCAGCCGGTCCGGAAGTGCGCGGACTGCGTCTTCCGGAAACGGGGTCTCCGATTCCAGGACAAGCATGAAGTGATTGCCGCGTCCGGGGGTGAGGCGGCACTGGTAGTTCAGAAGATTGGCGATCCAGTCAAAACCGTCAAGGTAGGGCTTCGGGGAGAACATGATTACCGGGCCAGTTCCTTTCCGATCCGTTCCGCGAGGGCGGAGAGGGTGGAGACATCCGCCGTTCCGATTCCCGCGTCCAGAAGATTCACGTTCCACAGTCGGCTGACCGAGAGCAGAAGTTCGACAAATCCCATGGAGTTGATTCCGTTCCAGGTAAGCGATTGATCCGTCTTCAGCTCTTCCGGCTTTTTTCCCGTGATGATGGAGATTTCATGCTTCAAGGCTGTTTCGATTTCTTCCTGTGTGATTTTCGTCATGGGATCAGTCTCCTTCCGTCCGGGTCCGGTTTCCCGGAACGTCCATCGGACCGTATTTGGATTCATTTTCATAGATGGTGAGCAGAGATGCGGAGACGTTTTCCCGCGGATCGCCCGCTTCCGCAGAAGATTTTCCGCGCTGTCTCCGGAGGTTCTCGTCGATATATCCCGATTCCTGTGCCGAAAGGAACAGAATGCGGGTGCAGTACCCCGTTTCCAGACAGGCTTTCACTGCAGCAAGGGGGCCTTCGGGAATGGTTTTCCCGTTATGAGTCATGGTGAAGACCGGCCCCGTCAGATGCAGCAGTTCTGCCGCATACGATGCCGCCGCGTTGTGCACCGAGAGGGTGAATGCCGTGGAAAGCAGCTGGTCTTCGGGATATTCGAGCAGTTCATCCAGGAATTTTGCCGTTGTGTTCTGCGGTCCGAAGCGTCCTGCGATGAGGATTCCCGTCTCTTCCGGCAGAGTTCCCCGGAAACAGGAATCCTCTGCCGCTTCGAGTGCCGCGGAGACAATCATTGCCGTATAGAAATCGGCACGGCGCATTCCGTGCTGTTTTTTGAATCCGGAGAGAAAGGCCCGGTCGATGAGACGTTCTCCGGGAGAGGGCTTCCGCTCCGCTTTGCCTGCGATGAAGATCATTCCGCACACTCCCTTCCGACGATCAGCGCGGTATTGCATCCGCCGAATGCCAGTGAAGTGGAGAGGGCGAAGTCCCCGGAAAATTCTGTCGGTTCCGCAATCGGGGGCACGGGAACATCCTCCGCTTTTTTCCGGAATCCTGCGCTGGGAGGAAGAACTCCTTTTTGAAGCATGAGAAGCGTGAAGATCAGCTCCAGCGTTCCCGCCGCTCCGAGCGTATGCCCTGTTTTTCCTTTGGTGGAGAGGTATTTGACGCGTTCTCCGAACAGACGGAGAAAAACGGCGGATTCGCAGGCGTCGTTGTTGAGAGTTCCCGTTCCGTGTGCGTTGAGAAAGGCGATCTGATCCGGAGTGAGAGATGCGCGGGAGAGCGCCTTGCGGATCGCCCGTTCCAGTCCGAGTCCTTCCGGATGGGGGCTTGTGATATGGTAGGCGTCCGCCGAAGAGCCGCATCCGGCAAGGAAAAAGCATTCTCCGGATTCGGGATGCAGGCGTCTGTACAGCTGGTCCGAGGCGAGAATGACAACCCCGGCGCCTTCTCCCAGGTTCAGTCCTTTCCGATCCGCATCGAACGGTCTGCACGGTTCGGGAGAGGTGACTCCGAGTGCATGAAATCCGGCGATCGGCACCCGGCAGAGCTCGTCGACTCCCCCGGCAATGACCAGATCGCATAATCCGGATTCGATCCAGAGCGCGCCGACGGCGACCGCATCCGCCCCCGATGCACAGGCGTTGGAGATCGTGGCTTCGGGACCGGTGAGCTGGAGTTTTTTCCGCAGAAATGCGGAGGGGGGACCTTCCAGAAAGCGGTCGAGCGGTTCAAACGAGTCGGGTATGCCTTGTTTCTGCTGGCGGTAGAATTCGATGTCATTCAGTTGAACGGCTACGGTGGTGCCGATGCAGATTCCGGTTCTGAACTCTTTCAAGTTCTGTTGTGAGAGATCGGCATTTTCGAGAGCCTCCGCGAACGCATGTTCCAGCAGCGCCATGCTGCGCGAACCGGGATGATCCGGGAAGGCATCCAGTTCAAAAACAGGGTCCTCCAGTGTGGTTCCGATCCGATTCGAGGCGCGGTGGGGCGGAGGCACTGTGCCATAGAGTCCTTCGAGAGTGTGTCGGAGTCCATCGCCCGCATTGGAAATGCATCCGCATCCGATGATTCGGATTCGATTGGTTCCATCCGCCGCCTGATCCATTCTGGAAATCGTCCTTCCCCGTTTTGAGTTAGCCTGCTGCCGGAGGATTCCCGGCAAGAGTAATATACTCCGTTTTTTGCGCAATTCATTCCTGTTCGGAGGAATTTCTCCAGATATTTTCAAATAAAAAGCACTGATACGGATATTTCATGCAGAGCTGTTCGAGCTTTTTGACATAAATATCGAGACAGGGTTTGAGATTCTTTCTGCTGCGTCCCTGCCATTGCGGATGGATTTCCGGCCCGAATTCCGCGATGAAGTGCGAGTGTCGTTTTTCGCGGATGGCAAACAGGGGAAGAACCGTGCAGCCGGTACGGGAGGCGATATGGAATGCCGCGCTCGGAAAAATGGCCGGCTCGCCGAGGAACTCCGTTTCGATGCCTTCGCCTTCGAGACAGCGGTCGCCCATGATGCAGACAATTTCCCCGCGTTCGAGGGCGTCGGTTACATCGAGCAGCCCGCCCATCGGAGACTCGGTGGAAATGAGCCGGATCGGAACCTTGAGTCCTTCCAGCGCGGCGGTTTTGTCGATATTGACGTTCCTGTCCGGCATGACAAGAAGGTTGACCGGTTTTCGGGCGATGTGCAGTCCGCCCATGATCGCGTTCCATGCTCCGAAATGCGAGGTCAGAATGAGGAATCCCTCTTTCCGGTCCATGAGACGTTCGGAGAGTTCCCGGTTGATGAAGCGATAGGTTGTCATGTTTCTGGTCATGGCGGCACGCTCCACGATGGCCTGTCCCTGGCTGGTGAAGAGCGCCCAGGTGTGAAAGAAGAGTCTGACTGCGCCCGCTCCGGGGAAGCGGTGACGGAGATAGGGCCGTGCCGCGAGACGCGCTTTCCGGTCGAAACAGACGTAGAAGAATGTGACGACCCAGACCAGTTCGCACGTCCGGTTGACCCCCATGATCCGCAGGAGCAGCAGGAAGATCCGGATGCCGAGAGCGTTTCCCCGGCTGTCGCTGAGATTTTCAGTTCTCATTCCGCATTCTCCTGCTGCAAAGTGACGCCACCGCCCAGGTTGCAACTCCGGAAACGATCATCCAGAACGGCGCTAGAATCAGGCTCCCGAGGAACCATTCGAACAGCCGCAGATGCAGTTCCCGGACACCTGATTGAAACGTCAGTTCCGTCAGCCAGCTCCCGTAACGCAGACGGTATCCAAGCTCAATGCACAGCACCGGCGATACCGGCGGCATATACAGATTCTGGATCGCCAGCGCCATGACCTTGTTCAGGTGGAGGCGTTCCGTTACATACAGAATCGTCAGAATGTGAAAGCCCGGCAGAGGCAGAACCGCCAGAAACGATCCGACTCCGGCGGACGCCGCCAGTCCGAGCGGCGATGCGTTCTCATGCAGAAGCGCGTTCAGCAGTTCCTTCGGATGGAAAATCGAATACCGGAAGCCGGGCGAGGGACGCAGTTTTTTCTTCGGAATCGGCAGAAGACGAATCCCCACCAGATGAAAATGGATGCAGAAGAGCCGGAAGTTATCCAGGAACGGACGGAAGTGCGAGACCCGTTTCGACGGCTCCGGATAGTAGGATCGGACCGGGAGATTGTGCAGTTCCAGATTCGCCCATGCCGCCCGCGCCAGAATTTCCGCCTCATAGTTGTAGCGTCGGCAGAGACAGTGCAGACGGCTCACATATTTGACCGGATATGCGCGGAATCCGCTCTGGCAGTCGTCGATCCGGACTCCTGTTTCGACCCGCATCCAGAAGTTCGCAAACTCTCTGCCGAATTTGCTGGAGTCCGGGACGTGTTCCCCGGAAAGGTCGCGGCAGCCGACAATCAGCGAATAGTCGTTGCGTTCCATCAGAGGGAAAAAGAGGGGGATGTCTTCCGGTTCGTGCTGTCCATCCGCATCGAGCGTGATCATGTAGTCGATCCCGGGGAGCTTCTTCAGATACTCCAGCGCGGTGAGGATGGCGGCCCCTTTGCCGAGATTTCGGCTGTGGCGCAGAACGGTGATATCGGTATTGCGGAACAGCGCCTGGAGATCCCGGTCGGTGCTGCCGTCGTCGACGATGAGAACATGCGGGAGCACGGCGCGTGTCCGGGCGGCGACGTCTGCGACGGTCTGTCCGTTGTTGTATACCGGAAGAACCGCATATACTCTGTCCCTGATTCCGCTCATGGTTCTCCTCCGATATTCAGGCGGCGCAGTTTTGCGTATCCGAACTTGTGGAGCAGTTTCAACTCCTCGTTTTTCGCATCCGGCGGATAGACGCAGAAGCGGCTTTCCCGGAATCCCTCGGTCAGAGTGTTGTGAAGCTGTTCCGGATTGAGTCCATCGGCAAAATAGTAGAGTTCCGCGGAACCGTTCCAGGCGGCCGGCAGTTTGCCCTCCTGACGGGCGATCTCGCAGAGCGGGGTCCCGGGAAGAATCCGGATTCCGGAGAAGACAAGCGTATGCACCGGTTCGAGGGATCGGAGATTGGAGATTCCCCGCCGGACCGTATCCATCGTCTCTCCCGGTCCGCCGAACATGACGTTGGTTGTGACGCCGATTCCGTGTTTCCGGAGAAGCTCTGATGCGGTCCGCGCTTCTTCGAATGTGAAATTTTTCCGGAGACCGCGGAGTGTTTCATCGGTGGAGGCGTCGATTCCGAGTTCCGCGGCGATCATGCCGCTGTCGCTCAGCAGTCCGATGTCGGACTCCGTCAGATGAAAAGGCGAAAGAAACGCGGCAAACGGAATCCGCAGTCCGCGTTTCCGGAGAGCGTTCAGAAGATGATGATACTTCCGTTCCGGATCGTTGAAGACCGCATCCACGAAATAGAACATCGCATCGGGAGCTCGCCGGGAGAGCGATTCGAGTTCCTGCGCGACCGATTCCGAATCCCGTTCCCGGACGGAGCGTCCTTCCAGCATCGGATACGAGCAGTAGGCGCAGGAAAACGGACAGCCCCGTTTGGTCTGAATCGGAATGATAT
>CALXMJ010000089.1 GCA_944389445.1 uncultured Victivallales bacterium
GCCGTCATCATGTTCGGAAAGAATGTCTCGAAAGAGATGAATGTCGCAACGCAGGCCATGAGCGACGCCAAGGGCGCTGAGACTTCGCAGAAAGCGGTGGAAACGGGAACCGCAAGCGACATCAAGAAGGCCAATGAGCACGAAAAGGCCATGCACAATTACGACAAGTAAACCTTTTTTCCCGGGAACATCAGCATGAAAAACGTTGTCAGAAAACACGCCGTGATGATGGAATACGTCATCATCGCCGTCCTGATCGCCGCGGCGGTCGTCGTCGCTGTCATCATGTTCGGGAAGAATGTCTCCCATGAGATGAACGTGGCAACAAAGGCCATGAGCGACGCCAAGGGCGCGGAAAACTATCAGGGCGAACTCAAGAAAAACGCAGCCGAGGACGTCAAGAAAGCCAACGAACACGAAAAGGCCATGCACAATTACGACAAGTGAATCATGTCCCGGCTGAAAACTTGAAACGGATGCTCGTCTGGCGGGGATCCGTTTTTTTTATGATATGAAATGGAGTGCGGATGGATTACCTGACTCTCGGAAAACTCATTCTCGCCACGCCGTGGCTGATTTATCTGTCGATCCGCGACTTCCGCACCCACGAACTGCCGAACGCATGGGTGTTCGGCGGCGTACTTGTGATGTTTGCCGTGGCGCTTGGCGTCGGAATGCCTTATGCGCTGGCGTCTCTGCTGACTGCATTTTTTTCCTCGCTTTTCCTGCTGCTTCCTTTTTTCCTCCGGGCGGCGGGCGCAGGCGATGTGAAAATGCTGTTTGCCGCCGGACTGATCGCGGGTCCCGGGAACACGCTGAACCTGATTCTGCTGGTCTCGCTGGCGGGGCTCGTGCTTGCCGTGCTGATGCTGGCCTTCCGGAAGGTGAACGCCGCGAGAGTGAAGCACTACTGCCGCTGTCTGTTTGATTTCCGCTATGACCGGAAGAAAGGAAGGGAAACCTTGCCGCCTCCCGATGCGGAAAGCTGCCGTGTGCCGTTCGGCGCGGCGATTGCGGCGGGACTTTTTCTGAATCTTCTGATGCAGCTGGTCTATTCTCTGGAGGGGGCCGGATGAGGCGGAAAAAAGAAACTTTTCTGAAATCCCGGAAAGGAGCTGCTCTTCTGGAGTTCG
Organism: uncultured Victivallales bacterium; assembly: GCA_944389445.1. Taxonomy (GTDB): domain Bacteria; phylum Verrucomicrobiota; class Lentisphaeria; order Victivallales; family UBA1829; genus UBA1829. Next base: position 1,134 of record CALXMJ010000089.1, read on the forward strand.
TCTTCTGCTTTCCGATTCTGTTCGTTCTGTTTCTGTTTGCCGTCCAGTTCGCATACATCATGATTACCTGGCAGGTCGTGCACTACTCCGCATACATGGGGGCGCGTTCGGCCATGACGGTCAACAATCTCCAGAGGAAAAGCCGCGCGGAAACCGTGGCGAAACGGATTCTTGCGGTCGTGTCCGGCTCCCCGGCGGATTCGAAGGAAGCAAAGGACCGCGCCGACGATAAATACATCCGGCTTGACGGCTGGGGCAGACTCCCGAATACGAAATACCTGGATCAGCAGGTCGAAGTGGACATTCCCATGATCGACATCGACCCGCGCGGACTCAAATGCACGGTCAAGTTCAAGATGTTCCTGCTGGTTCCGGTCGCCGGGCGGATCATCAGCTTCTTCGCAAAGGACAAAAAGAGCGAAGAGGAAAAGAAGTGGGAAAAAAAGCTCGACGAGCAGTCCTATGCGCTCAATCCCGCGCTGCTGGCTCAATACGCCAATGAACTGGAGGTAAAGGGCGCCGACAAGAAAGAGAAGCTCAAGTATCCGTATATCACGCTTTCCTCCACCAGTGTGATTGCCATTCCCTATGCGACAAAATTCTATCCGGTGGCGAAATGAATCAGACTTATCCGACCGTCTTCACCGTATTTTCGGGAAAGTGCCGCGAGCTGGCTTCCGACAGCAGAGGCGCGGCGCTTGCGATAACGCTTGCCTTCGTCATGCCGATCTATCTTCTGGTGATCGGGATCTACGGAATCGGGGAAGTGGTGCGCAGCAAGATCGAGCTCCAGAACGCGGCGGACGCGGCCGCCTATTCCGCCTCGGTGGTGCAGGCGGACTATCTCAGCCGGATCGCGACTGTCAACAAAGCAATGGCATGGACGTATGTGGATCTTCAGAAGCGCTCTCTCGATCTGGCGATGGATGTCTTCTGCAAATACGTTTTCATCCAGTTCCAGAAGGATCTGAACATGGCGCGTCAGAACAACACCCCGTGCCACATGCATGTTCCAGGTCTGCATTACAACTGCGGAACGGATGTACTGGTCGATTCCACGGCACTGGAGATTCTGGGCACCGGCCTGGGGATACCGGAACTGGCCAGAAAATTTAACGGACAGAATGCTCTTGACCGCTTCCTGCTGGCGCAGCTGGTGTATACGACAGAGGCGGAATTCAAGGGAAAAGGGTCTATTGCGAACACACCGAAAGTTGCCGAATACAGTTATGCCATTACGAAAATGATGGCGAAACTCAACTCCCTGCGCAAGGAGTTTCCGGACAAAGTCCGGGAGACCGCACAGAAGATCGCCGCAGCCAACATGATGGAGTGTAAGGACGATTACATGATCAATGTCACGCTCGGCGACATGACCGGCGCGTTTTTCACGATGCTGTCTTCCGAGGAGAATGAAAAAACGTTCATTTCCTTTGCGGATCCCACGCTGAAGGACTTTTCCCCGAAGAAGGTGTTCGGTCCCGGAACCGACGACTGGATCGTAAGGACGGGAATGGTAGGTTTCTGGCGCGTTTACAAACAGACGAAAACTCATCTGTATGCGGAATGGGACTGGTTCTGGACACGCTGGGTGCATGTCGATCTGGGCGAATTCCAGCTGCATCTTCCTCCGATGTTCGGCGGCGCTGCCAAACGGGGGCATCCGAAATACCACGGGTATGACAGCTTCTTCCCGCTGATCAAGAAGGACCTGCCGATCGGGCTCCTGGTGCCGCCCGCGATTCCGCTTACGCTGACACCGCTCTTCTTCGGCAAGGCTGGTTCGATCACGGTTGCGATCGCGCGCAAAACGAGCAATCCGTTTTCCGTGTTCAGCTGGAGCGGGCGCTCCCTGACGGCACCGTCGATTCTCTCCGCGTTCAATCCTAGCGTTGCGGGAGGGAACCGCCCCGAATACATGTGCGCCATCGCCTCCGCCCGCGCCGGCTACAAGCCTTATGAAAAGGACAAGGAGAAAAAGCGCAAGAGCGCCGACTACAATCTCGGCTACACCCTCTCCAGCGGAGAGAAGGAATGGAATCTGGTGGAAACCGACTGGGACGGCGTAATGCTTCCCGTGAAGAACGCCTGGGATCTCTGCGCAGGCGTGGGAGAGGCGCAGGCCTTCACCGTCGGAAGCGGCAACATTCTCAAGGAGATCATGCTCGACAAAAAGAACTGGGTCGATGCGAAAGGGAAGAAGGTCGAAGAGAAGAACCTGCCC
>CALXMJ010000090.1 GCA_944389445.1 uncultured Victivallales bacterium
AAAACTGCCGGCGATGCAGACAAAGGAGAACATTCCGTAAAAGAGTCCGAAATTGTACTCGGAAAGATGCAGCGCCAGGTGTCGGCGTGTCAGATAATTGACTACTCCCCCGATGAACATCGCGATAAAGGAAAACAGTGATCCGTGGAGAAACGTTTTCAGATGGGGGTTCTTCATGAGAGCAACTTGTAAATCGTTATGATTTTCCAGCAGTTGAAGCGGTGAATCAGACGATGGAGCGAGTTCCCGTAATGAGCCGCGATCGCCAGTTCCTCTTTGAATTGGCGTTCGAAATGATTCTCGCTGATGGACTCCTCATGACGGCGGAATGCCGCCAGATTCCGGTGCAGATGGTATGCTGGAGCTTTTTCCGCCATTTTCAGCCAGAGTTCATAGTCCCATGCCGCTTTGTAGATGGAATTCAGTCCGCCGAGTTCCTTCCACAGCGACATGCGCCAGAAGGTCGCCGGCTGATTGATGAAGTTCTCGCAGAGAAGAACATTTTTACTGTACAGAAAGCCGAGAAGTTCTTTATAAAGTGTAATCGGTTTGCGGATCTCTTTGCCGTTTTCATCAATGATCGGACAGTTGCTGTACAGCCAGCGGCACTCCGGATGGCGTTCGAAATGGGAGACTACCTGTTGAAGGGCTCCGGGATAGTAGATATCATCGGCATTGAGCCATGCGCCGATGTCGCCCGTGGCAAGATTCATGCCGTAATTGATGGCGTTGAATGGTCCGCCATCCTTTCTGGAAATTACTTTGCATTCCGGATATTCTTTGAGAATTTCCAGAGTCCGATCGGTGGATTGTCCGTCGCAGACTATGTATTCCAGCTCAAAATCACCTTTTTGAGAAAGAATGCTTTCCACCGTTTTCCGGATGAATTTTTCTCCGTTGAATACTGCTGTTACAATTGAAATTTTCATTTGTCTTTTTTTTCCAGCTTCTCTTTGAGCAGAGCGATTTCCTGAGTGAGTCTTTTCAGTTTTTCATTGTGCAGCGAAATTACGATGGAGTACTGAAACAGCAGCAGGAGAATGCCTACTGTCAGAATCAGGAACAGGGTCGCCGGAGGATAAGCTATGCCGAGGATATTGGAAATCAGCCGCAGAACATTGGTCCAGAGAGAGACGACGATCATGGCTCCTGAGATGAACAGCCAGACCAGAGCATACGCTTCGCGCAGACGCTGGCGTCTCACAGCATCCAGCACGATGATCAGAAATAGAAGACTGCCCAGAAGGGAATACCATTGAATCATTGAATACATCGTTTACCTGCTTTCTATTCTGGGACGGAGTGCCGCCATGAAAACGGAAAAAATGACTTTGATCATGTAGTATTCCGCTTTCATGAAATTGATGGAGGATCTGCCTCCTTTGCGTTCCGCCATTGCGGCGGGAACCTCCCGGACCCTGTATTTGTTATGGAGAAAGAGAATGACCTCTTCCGGTTCGGGATAGTCGAATGCCGGATAGTTCTGCGCAGCGAATTCCAGAGCCCGCTTCCCATAGGCACGGAAGCCCGAGGTATTGTCCGTGATGGTCTGTCCGGTTAAAAGACGGCTCAGAACCCGGAAGATTCGGATGCCGATACGCCGCATGAATGTTGATTTGAATCCTCTGTTGTCGGTCAGAAAGCGGGAGCCGATGACTAGATCCGCTTCGCCGTTTCGGATCGGTTCCAGAATGGCGCTGATTTCTTCTGCGAGATGCTGTCCGTCACCATCGAATTTCACCGCATAATCAAAACCGTTTCTCCACGCGTAGAGGAGTCCTGTCTGCACGGCTCCTCCGATTCCCAGGTTCACCGGAAGACTCAATATGGAGACTTTGTCATCTGCATGATCCCGGAGGATCTGTTCCGTCCGGTCTGTGGATGCGTCGTTTACGAAAAGATAATGCGCATCCGGCATGTATTTTCTCAGATTCTGCAGGACGGATTCAATGCACTGCGCTTCGTTATGGCAGGGAATGATAATGCAGATTGTTTCTGAACAGTTTTTTTTCATACGGTACCGGGGTTGTTTCTGCCTGCAAATTATATCTGTAATGTAATCCTTTTTTCCGGAAATACAATCCATCCTGCCGGATCAGGTTCATAAAAAGCGGTCTTTCCTGTTTTCGAACAGTGGAATGACATCATCTTGATTCAGAATGGCGGCGCAGGTCCCGTTCAGTTCCGTTTCCGGAATACTGCAACGGTTTCCCGATGCGGATGGTCGAGTTCGACAACATCCTTCCGGCTTCTGAGAACTTCCAGAACAGGCAGATTATCCGGTTCCGCGATGGCAATGTCGAAGTCGGATGCATATTCCGGTTTTGTAATGGGGCCGCCATAATAGGGATTTACGATCTTTCCATTGATCCAGTAAACAACATAACCGTGATAACTGAGAACCTTCAGTTTTTTTCCGGGTGTTCCCAGGTTCTGCTGAATCCATTCTCCCGCAACGCGGTATTTTGTTTTCTGATCGGTCAGGGACGCAAATCCGTTTATGATCTGAGCCGCCGTCACGGCGAGGATCGCGACAGCAAGGAGCGGCTGGAGTTTGAATCTTCCTCCCAGATCCCAGGTAAATTTGAGCCCTCCGAGAGTCAGCTGCATGAAAATCGGAATTGCAAACGTAAAATACCGGTAGGAGGTTTGAAGCGGAAAATATATGGCCATATGCATGATGACCAGCAGAAGAAGATACAGATATTCCCTGCCGTGGTCCTGCGGCCGGGCAACAGGTTCCCAGTCCGGCAGAAGATACTTCCGGATCCAGACGGCAAACCATGCACTGATCAGGCCCAGCGCCAGGAACACCAGATAGAGTTCATAGGCTCCCCGTGAGAGCTGTTTGAACTGTAAAGTCGTCTGCTTGACGAAGGAAAACGGCTTTTCCGGCCGCTCAGACGAGAGGTCCGTGAATCGTTCCCCCTTTTCCTCCATGCTCCAGAGAGGGCGCGACGGCGTCAGATATTTCTGAATATAGCGGTCAAGACGGGAATCCGGTGTGGGATAGCCCGTCGTCTGATAGTTCAGATACATTCTGGGCGTAAGAAACAGAAGGAAAAATACAAAGGAGGAGCTCGAACAGAGCAGAGCTGTCCGCAACGCTTTGTACCATTTCTGTTTTTCTCGCGGAAAAAGCTGGAACAGGAACATTGTTCCGAGCATCATGATGCTGATCAGAATTCCTTCTGAACGGGACAGGGTGAACCCGGCAAGCGACAGTCCCAGCAGAACCGTCTTGTAAAATTTCGGTCTGTCAAAAATGGAAAAAACGAGGAGGACGGAAAGCACCAGAAAGAAATTCCGTGCCGGTTCCGGCAGTCCGCTCAGGCTGAAGCGGATGATTTTCGGCGCAAAGATGTAGGCAAGCACACCCCATGCCGCAAGTTTGGCGGAAACAAACCGTTTCAGAAACCAGTATAATGGAGCGATCAGACCGACATAAAAAATTCCGTTCACCAGAATGAGCGACCGGAACGCTTCCAGACCGGTCAGTGCCGACAGGCTTCCCGCCATCAGAATTTGAAGGATGGGAAGTCCCGGGTTCAGTCCTTCCCGATATTCCCCCTCCGCGAAAATCCGGCTGAAGGTGGCGTAACAGTTGCCCACATCGCGATAGGTTTCATTCAGAAAGAGGATGTGAAGCAGTGTGAAAAGAATTCCGCAGACGGTCGAGAAGATCAGAATGTTCCGGGGTGTCAAATATTTCTGCTCAATTTGTTGAAAGTGTTTTGCAATGCTCCACATACAGTTTCCCTGATAAAATTCAAATATATTAAAATAATATACTCTGGAAAACGGAGATTTTCAAATTCCGGAGAATGTCCGAATGACAGCGCGCCCGCGGAAATTTTCCCGGGTGCGCTGTCGGTCTTGATGGATTTGCAATGGCGGACTCACCGTTCGGAATCAAGTCCGAACTGACGGTATCCGTAGGCGTTGAATTCGCCTTTTGTGTTTTTGGCCGTTGCCGTTTCCACGGAGATGATATCGCCTTCAATGCTCTTGGGAATGGCTGTCGCGGGGGTGACCAGCTCACATTCGGCAACAATGACCAGCTGCGAATTCTTGGTGGATTCGCTTTCCGTCGAGAAGAGCCATCCGAGAATCGGGAGGTCCTTCAGCAGCGGGATTCCGGTGGAGGAGCGGACCACTTCGCTTCTGCTGATCCCGCCGATGACAAACCGGTTCTTCGCTTCATTGCCGATCATGATCTGATTGGTCGTATTGTTCGTGACCAGCCGCGGATTGCCGTTCGAGGCGTAGCCGAGAAGCGAGGTCGTGTTGACCGTTACTTCGAGCATGGTGGCTTTGGCCGTGACGGACGGAGTCAGCTGCATGTCAAAGTTGAATCCGTCGGCGATTTTGGTATTGATCGTGTTCCCGCGTCCCGGATCGGCGGGGGCGTTCAGATGGAATGTGATGCTGGAATCATCCTTGATGTTCGCTCCTTCGACGGTCTTGCAGGTTTTGCTGTAACCGGCGATCGTGAAGGTCGTTCCGTTGACTCCCTGAAGATCATAGGTTGTCGTGGAGGGCGTCTGGATTTTCACGACTGCGAACGGACCGTTCGGCGTGACCTTGTAGCCGTTTTCGCTGGTGATTTCCAGAGCGGAGCCGTCTTTGACATATCCGGAGGAGATCTTTGTAGCGGAGTCGGTGTTTTCCGTTGCTTCGATGACAAAGAGTCCGGTGTTGCGGGTGACATGGGTGGTCTCGTTGCTTCTGGCGCGGAGTTCGCCGGAGACGGCGACTTTCGCTTTGTTTTTCGAGACAAGGAAGTCAAGATAACGGGTGTTCCACTTCGGGTTGAAGTTGATGAACTGAGCGTTGTTGCTTTTGCCGTTCCGGACCATTCCGCCTGCGTAGGTGGAGGACCAGTTGTCGCGGAAGGTGCCGCCCATGGAGAAGAAATTGGCTCCTTCGTTGTTTTTCCATGCCTGGAAATCGGCGCCGATTTTCCCGTCGTTTTCCGCCATCAGCTCGTAGACCGTGTATTTGATGCGGACCTGCGGATGGGGTACGTCGTAGAGTTTCAGCATGGATTCAATGTTAGTTTTCGAGTGGAGCGCCGTGTTGAAAAAGATGACGTTGAGGTCTTTGTCGGTGCGGAACTTGTCCTTTCCTCCGATGAGTTCGACGGTATCGTTGGAGAGATTGGCTCCGACCGCCTTCACCATCTTTTCCAGTTCCGACGCCGGACGGTTTTTCGGGAAGTAGACATATTTCGGCTGTCCCGAGGAGTTTTTGATTCCTTTCGCATCGAGCTTCGCGACAATGGAATCAATGCCCATGCCGTTGGTGTTGTCCTTGAAGCGGTATTCCTCCGCGGAGATGATGAGCAGGGTGGTGCCGTCCATGAAGACCATGCATTCGACCCCGGCTGGCGCGCGGAGATACTGATTGTAGTACCGGGAGAAATCCACCGGACTGGACATGGTCATGAAATTCATCGGGTTTGCGGAGAGCGCCTTGTTCTGATCGCCGTTGAAGACGTTGTAGTTCGTGCGCATGCTCTGGACCATGTTCCGGAGATACGGACGGATCTCATAGGGATCGGCGTTCCTGAGCACATAGGTTTTGGTGATGATTTTCGAGTCCGAGGTGTCGCGGATGAAGTGGACCGCTTCCGTTCCCGGTTTGACTCCGACCTGGAGCTGCGCCTGGACATTCGATGGAAAATAGGCGGGATTCAGATTTCCCGTAGGCAGTTCGTTGGCGTTTGCAATGGCTCCCGCGGCGGTGCATGCGACTGCGCCGAGAAGCGCTTTTTTCAGATGGTTTCTCATGAAAAGATCCTTTCAGAATTTACTTACTTTTCCGCGGTGACGAGATCGGCGATGTTGGTCAGCTTGCCGGAGATCCGGGAGATGTCGGCATCCGGATGGACGAATTCCGCTTCCGCGGTGAGGAAGAAGTGGGTCTGTTCCTTGTTGCGGGTCGTCGTGCCGAAGATGTATTTCAGAACGGGCAGTTCGCAGAGGAACGGAACGCCGATAGTCTGTTCGACATCCATGGTCCGGGTCCAGCCGGCAAGGAAACTTTCCTGTTTGATCTTGATGGTACCGTAGCCGGAGAGATCGGTGGATTCCGTGAGCTCGCTGCCGTAGTTGTTCCGTTCGACGACGGAGGTGTTGGTCAGGGTGTACTGGAAGTCGAAGACTCCGGAGAACTTGTTCTGATAATCGGCTTCCGTGAAGGGAAGAAGACCGGTTTTCCGATCCGGCTGAACTCCGTCGAAACAGATGGTCGGGGAGGTGATTTTCAAGGTCAGCGAGGAGGTCCCGGAGCTTTCGACATAGGTTTTGTCGTTTTCTTTTTTGACGATGTTCTGGTAGTCGGGCGTGAAGGTCGTTTCCGCCGTGCCGTTGTTCCGCAGAGTGAGGGTGACTGTGGAAATCTCCCGTGCCTTTCCGTTCTGCTGGAGGAGACGGAGGAAGCTCATATCGAACGCGGGTGCGAAGAACATGGAGCCGTATCCCCACGACATGCTGTCGTTGATGAAGGGCATCAGTTCATTTGCAAGCTGTGCCACCTGTACGGTTTCGTTCCAGCGGCCGCTGAAGAGATCGGCGCCGAATCCGGCGATTTCGAGTCCGGGACCGTTTTTCCAGGCGGCGTAGTCGATTCCGATGTCGGTGAGGTCGCTGTCGCGCACTTCATAGAGTTTGAACCGGACGGCAACCTGCGGAACGGGGCGGTCGAGCCAGGTGAGATATTTCAGAAGGTCGGCGCTTTTGTTCGGGGAATCCTTCCAGTAGATGAGATTCGAGGCGGAATCGTAGACGATTCGTCCGTCGTATTTGATGGAATCGGAGTCGACGGAATCGGTATCGTAGTCATAGCCGGAGGCGTCGGCGGGGATTCCGGTTTTGACCATCAGAGTGACCATATCCTGCGAGGAGCGCCATTTCGGGCTGTAGACGTAGCGGGTGATTCCTGTTCCCTTGAGCGGCGAGCCGTTGACGTCTTTGATTTTGCTGGGGCGGTCCATTTTGGCGATCATGTCGTCGACATACGGCATCATGGCGACGGGGGTGGTGACGACGATCCACTGCTGTCCGGCTGCCGCGTAGTTGATCCGGTCCACTTTGGAGTTCGTGGAGTATCTCATGACCGCGCCGAGGACGAACGGCACCAGATCGTTCGCCTTCATGTGCTTGATGTTGTAGACCTTGGTGACCATGTAATCCTGGGCGTCGTCTTCGATGAACCTGATTTTCTGTGTTTTTTCCGGAGCGGTTCCTTTTGCCTGAGTCGCCGGATCGAA
>CALXMJ010000091.1 GCA_944389445.1 uncultured Victivallales bacterium
AGAAGAAAAACGGATCGGGGAAAACGAATCAGCTTTCCGCGCTCCAGCCAAGCGAAACGAGCTTCTCCACCGCCTCCCGGAGGAGATGTTCGGGAGCGGAGGCGCCGGAGGTGATTCCGATATCGCCGTCCGTCAGCCAGGAATCCGGCAGCTCCTCAATGGAAGAGATCAGGATCGCTTCCGCCCCGCAGGACTCCGCCACCTCGCGGAGTTTCCGGGAATTGGAACTCTTGGCGGAACCGATCACAATGATGCGCCGGCACCGTGCGGCAAGTTTTTTCACCGCCGTCTGACGCGCGGTCGTGGCATTGCAGATTCCGCCGCAGATGCGGATCTCGGGAAAACGTTCCTTCAAAATCCGGAAAAGTTCTGCACAGTCATCGACGGAAAGTGTCGTCTGGGTCAGACAGGCGTATTTCGCATTTTTCTCAAACACAACGTTCTCCGCATCCGCCTTTGATTCGATCACCAGAGGGGTCCGACGGACGCGCCCGACCACCCCTTCGATCTCCCGGTGCGACCGCTTGCCGATCAGGAGAATCCGGTATCCCTCCCGTTCCAGCTCCACGGCCTTTCGATGAATCCCCTTCACCAGCGGACAGGTTGCGTCGATCAGCTTCACGTTCATGGCACGGGCGCGCAGTTCCACCTCTTCCGAGACTCCGTGCGCGCTGAAGATCAGCGATCCCCCCTCCCATGCGGGATCCAGCTCCTCGGCAAACAGAACGCCCTTTTTCCGGAACTCCTCCACAACGCTCTCATTGTGGACGATCTCATGCAGGACGCGCACCGGAAAGGGACCCTCCGCCACAGCCTGCTCCACCAGCCGGACGGCTCTCTCGACACCGCTGCAGAAACCGCGGATCTCCGCAATAAAAACGGTTCCGCGCATCTATTCCACCTCTTTGTATTTCGGATTCATGGGAGAAAGCCTGCGGGCGGTCTCCAGCGCGGCAAGCGCCTCCGCGGAACGGGACGGATCCCCCCGCAGAAAACGATATTTGCGAAAATAAAGCGAGGAAAGTTTCGGTGCCCGCTGCAAAGAAAGCTCCAGATACCGCTCCTCGTTGACCGGATCACGCAGAGCCGCAAAATAGTTCAGAACCGCAATCGTCTGAAACGGGGAATCCGGCGCAATCTCGTCGCATGCCCGCTCCGCCCTCAGGACTTCATCCGGAGACGGCGGCGCCGTCCGTTTCGCGGAATCCAGATAGCGCGGATCCAGCAGATTGTTCAACTGTTCAAACGCAAGCTCAAAACGAACCAGACGCCAGTCAGTCGTCAGGGTGCAGACGATCAGCACAATGGAACTCAGCAGAAAAAGAGTTTTCCAGAGACGCGGATATCCGGGCGGCTCCCGCTCCGTTTTTCCATCCGGATCAAGCTCATTTTTCTTCTCTGAGACCGGTGCGCCCACCGGTTCCGGAACCACATTCTCCCTGAGAGAAAAGACGGCCAGGCAAACAGCCATCGCAAGCGCCATCGAACCGGGCGTTTCAAAACTGACCTCCATCATGGCATGAAAGGTCCATGCGGCAAGGCCGTAAACCGCTGCGGTCCCGACCACGAACTCATCCGCGAACGCATCCTTCAATCCGTGACGGCGCAGATACCGGTAACACCCGTACAGAGCAAACAACACCAGAATCACCGAAATCAGAAAGGCCGCGACACCGAGCTGCGACCCGATCGTCAGCACAAAATTGTGCGGGGAATTCGGAGCCTCGTCGTTAACCAGATACTTCATCGTCAGATAGTGCTGGAGAAATCCTCCCCATCCCTTTCCCATCAGCGGGGAATCCAGCATCATCCGGAACGCCGCCTGAAAATAATCGAATCGGAAAATCATGGACTTCACACCTCGTCCGAGCGCCAGCATCAGCGCAAACGCACCGATACCGACCGGAATCATGGCAAGCAGCCCGTAACGGACCTTTCGAGGCAGCTTCAGACAGAGCAGACAGAGAATCAGCATCGCACCTCCGGCAAGCACCGCTCCGCGGCTGCCGGTCTTCACCAGAACGAACATCGAGACCAGAAAAAACGGAACCGTAAAAAGCAGACGGGAAAGAAGCGGAGGAGTCACATTCCGTCCGAGCTTCCAGAGCGTTCCCAGCAGAACAGGAATCATCAGCAGAAGATATCCTGCGTAGGCGTTGCACGCGGAAAAATCGGCGCTGATCCGCTGCTCCATCAAACGGTTTTTCAAATTCTGCTGATACTGCACTCCATACGCGGCTTCCAGCTGTTTCACCTGCTCCAGCGTCATATCGAATCCCTGTAAATACTGGGTCACGGCGGAATAGAGTGAAAAAACACCGGCGGCCGCCACCGCTCCGAAAATCCGGTTAGCAAATCCCGGCCGATGCTCCAGAAGAAGCATGATCGACATCGCAAACGCAGCCAGTCCGAAACAGTACGGAATCATGTGCATCGGATAATTCACCACCACATCCGCCCCGAACGCGCCCAGCGTGGAAAGCCCCGCAAGGATCAGCCAGAAAAACGCATATCCGCCCTTCCGGGAACAGGATGACGGCATCGGCACGCAAAGAAGCGTCACCAGCAGCAACGCCGCCGAACAGAAGGGAAACAGAGTCGAGGGCCATGGCGAAATCACCAGCGGGAAAAGCTCTCTCCAGTAAATCATCGTAATTGCGGGGATCCCGACAATCGCCCCGAACTTCAACGGCAGCAAAAACAGAAGCAGAACCGCAAACGCCTCCGCAATAAAACTCAAACGCCCTTTTCCGGGGGCACCATCCGCCATCATCATCTTTCGACTCCTGCAAAGTTTCCGCTCTCCGCGCACGGCTCCCCGAACAGGCGGCCCCCGCGGACGGCAATTCGGAACAATACCCCGGAAAGAACTCTTTTTCAAGCCCGTTTCCGGGAAAAATCGCCGCGGAAGACTTTGCTTTTCCCGGATTCCCGTATTACATTTTCTCCCATACAGCAGGGATTCACGACATGAACTATTTCAACGATCTGATTTTTGTCAATCACGGCAACGCGAAATATACGGCGTGCCAGGCAAGAAAACGCCTGTTTGAAGGATATTACGGAATTCAGTTTCATTATTACGGCAAAGTCCGGGCATGGGTCAACGACTCCCCCCCGGAAAGCGTCGATACTCCGCATGTGTTCATCACATGGCCGGGCGTGGAGTTCAACTATGGTGCCCCGGAAGGAACGGTCCGTCATCAGGCGCACGTCTGCTTCCGCGGTCCGCGCGTGGACCGCTATCTCCGGGAGGGACTCCTCGAACTCCGGGACCGGAATCTCTTTCTTCCGATTCACGATCCGGAGCGCTTTCTCCAGACGATGCTCCATCTTTTTTCACTTCTGGAAACGCCCGGTGCGACCAGTCACGCCCGTGCGGTCCTGCTTCTGGAAGAGCTGCTCATCCAGCTCCGGGAACAGCCGGCTCTCCCCCCCAGAACCCGCACTCTCTACGGCGGACAACTGCGGCAGCTGCGGGACAAACTCGCGGAAGCGCCTGAAAAAGCGTGGTCCTTTGAGCAGGAAGCCGCTGCCATGTCGCTCTCCTACGTTCACTTCCGCAGGCTCTTCCAGCAGTTCACGGGACTGCCGCCAGGACAATTCCTGCTGGAATGCCGTCTCCGCCGCGCCGAAACGCTCCTGACTTCTGGAACTCTGCGGATCGGGGAAATCGCTCTCGCCTGCGGTTTTGAAAGCGAATTTCACTTTTCCCGGATCTTCAAGCGCCATCGCACCCTCTCGCCTTCCGCATTCCGGGAACGCTACGGGACATTTTGATCAAAAAGGATGGGTCTTCATCAAAAAAGTCATTTACTTTTCCCGCATCCGCCTGTACGTTTCCAGCAAACGGATTTCCCGTTCATCCAATAGAGGAAAAGAACAAAATGACAAAAACAAGCAAAGTTGCAATTGTCGGTCTGGACACCAGCCACGCGGTGGAGTTCCCGAAGCTGATGCAGGATTCCGCCGTTCCGGCAGAGAACCGCGTACCGGAACTGAAGACAACCCGCTGTCTCCGCTTCGAAACCCCGTTCCAGAACCGGGAGGGTCTCGACAAACGGACTCAGTATCTCGAAAGCATCGGCGTGCAGGTTACGGAGGACTTCGACACCGCCGTCGCCGACTGCGACGCCATCCTGATCGAAATCAACGATCCCTCGCTCCATCTGAAGTACTTTGAACGGTGCGCCGCGCTCGGGAAACCGGTCTTTCTCGACAAACCTTTCGCGGACACCTTCGGCAGCGCCATGAAAATCATGGAGATCGCGGAAAAGCACGGAACCAGGTTCTTCACTTCGTCCGCGCTGCGGTTCGATTTCGACTTTGCCGCGGGACTCGCGGAAAAGACCAGTCCGGAAGCGGTCACGATCTGGGGACCGGTCGGAAAGGCTCCGGCGGGATCCTCGCTGGTCTGGTACGGAGTCCACGCGTTCGAAATGCTTCAGAGGGCAATGGGGCGCGGAGCGATCTCCGTCAGAGCCTGCGGGGATCGGCGCGGATACGTCTGCCATGTGGTTTACGCCGATGGACGGCGCGGCGTTGTGGAACTCACGGAAAATGTCTACCGCTACGGCGCTCTGATCCGCGACCACAAGTCGAAAGAACAGCTGATCCAGCTCACCGGGAAAGTCCCGTTCTACGCCATGCTCCTGCATGAAATCGTCCGATTCCTCAACGGAGCCCAGCCGGTCGAACTCGCCGATTCTCTCGAAGTCATGGCGATGCTCTCCGCCGCGGACCGATCCATCCTCACCGGCTGCGCGGAACCGGTCTACACCAGATAAATCCTCAATCACCAAGGAGATTTTCCATGAAAAAAATTCGAGTTGGCATCATCGGACAGGGACGCAGCGGGCGCGACATCCACTCAGTCTCCCTGGAACGGCCGAAACTGAAGGAACGTTTTGAACTCGCCGCGGTCGCCGACCGGATTCCCGAACGCTGTTCCGAAAGCTGTGCGAATCATCCGGGATGCCGGGCATACATGGACTACCGGGAACTGCTGAAGGATTCCTCGCTGGATCTGATCGTGAATGCGACACAGAGTCCGGATCATGTCGGCATCAGCATCGA
>CALXMJ010000092.1 GCA_944389445.1 uncultured Victivallales bacterium
CATAGTTGCGGTAATAACGTTCATAGCGGAGAGCGAGTTTGCGCCCTTCAATCATGCCGCGCGTAAGGGAGCACTCGTCACGGGAATCGATTCCAAAAAGATGTCCCACATTTCCCCAGCCGGAATCGGCACGCGTATGAAGGATGCCGGGAAGACCGGGATCGGGAATCTCGAAAACGCCCTCTTCAAAAGCTTTCCGAACTGCAAGATGATCGGTCCAGATTCTCTTCCGTGACCAGTCGATTCCTGACCAGAGCGAGCAGAGGGTGGATGCCTGTGCAAGACCGTCCCTGTCCCCGAATTCAAAAGGCGCTCCAGCTTTTGCCGCCAGATCGCCGTCCCCAGTGGCATCCACAAAAATCTTCGCCGCCACAGCAAACACACCGCTCGGAGCCGCGCAGATGGCGTGTGTGACGAATCCTTCCTGCTTCTGCACATCAATCACGCGGGTACTGAAGGTGAAATCCGCCCTGCATTCCGTCATCATGTCGTCGTAAACCCGTTTCAGAGATTCTGGATTGTAGACAAAACCTCCGATCGAATCCGGATGCCGATCATACACCATTTCCGGAGCGGCGCCGCCAGCCTGAAAAACGCGGTCATAGACTTCGCGCCCGATACCTCCGGCAAGAAAGTTGACCCCGTCCGTCGGACGGCAGATGAACGGAATTCCTCCTGAAGTCCCCATGCCGCCGAACGCACCCAGATTTTCCGCAAGAAACACTGCTGCACCCATTCGTGCTGCTGCAATGGCGGCTGCGATCCCGGAAGGACCTCCACCCGCAACGAACACATCCACCGTTCGTTTGACGGGGATTGTCCTTGAATACTTCAGTTCCACTTTGCTGTCTCCTGGAAAAGAAAAAATTTTAATAAATCGATTTACTAAAAATAATTATACTCTATTTTCCAGAAAAAACAAGAGGAGAAAATAATATTTTAACGTATTTTTCCTATTTTTTGATAACAGCTGGAAAATTCCTCACATTTTCCCTGGCGGCCGAGATAGTTTTTCGGCGAACATCTCAATGTGATATGCCCCCGGAGCCGGAAATCATCCATGCGTGGCGTCAGATTTCCAGTTCCGGCATCCGCGGAATGTTCAAAGACACTTATCATGGCAAACTGATCGTACTTTACTCCTGCGTCAAACGGACGCTTATGGATCGAGCTTATGAAGGAGATAAAACTCATCTTCTGGCGATCAATCGTGGATATATTCCAGTTGTTCCTCCGAAGCGGAATAGAAAATCCCCTTACGACATTTATTTCCCGTTGATCAAGGAATATACTTCAGCAGAAAAATCCGGGAACGACAATTGTCGCGATCAGCCGAGGACTGGATTCTCAATGATTGGAATCGAAACGCCGGAGTTTTACCGAGAACGGCGTCAGGGGGCGGAAAAGGAATTTGTGATATTTAAGTAGCGAACTATGGTTCCCGAGGAGACTTTTCCGGTCGGTTGTTTTTACGTCCGGGATGTGCGCGGAAAGGCAGAAAAAATGATCTCCGCACATTGGTCGCGGACGGATTTTCGTTGTTTCAGTCTGAATGAATTGGTGCAGTTGTGAAATGTCGTGCGTGAGGAAATGGTGCAGCTCGGACTGTAGCCGATCATCGAAAAGGAAAAGATGTTTATGAAAAAATACTACGTGCCGATTCATGAGATAAAACCGGGACTTAGCGAACTCTGCTGGTTTCCGGACGAAATCTGAGCATATATCGGCCTATGGCGGAGATCAATCGTTATTATTTGAGGCATTCATCGTTATGACTTGATTTGCGGATCTTGTTCTGTACGATCGTTGCCATATACGGAGAGCATGGAGCTTTTTGATACGCGATCGTCATCTCGGTTGGATCGACACAATATGAAAATGAAATCAGTGTGAATGAAACAATATTCATGAAGTGGATATTATGAATGAGAAAATGGAAAAAAGCATTTCAAATTGAATCAGACTTAGCGGTTTGCTGTGGTTTGGCGCGGCTGTTCGCCTATTATCGGTTTACGGTGGATTAGTGGTATTAATGACCCGGCAGATTCAGCAGGAATATCACTTCTCTTCGCGGGAGAATTGTCAACGATGACTCAGAATAAATATTGAAAAGCTATTGAATGATGCTATTGTAATGCCGTGTCGGGATGCAGAAGTTACGACATCATCTGACGATCCGTCATATTTCCTTTGGGTCTGAAATGTTATTATACAGCAACATTTTCTCCTTTGCAAGAGACAGGGAATCCAGGAATGTCTGCATAGGAGTTTTCCCATGGTAATATTTCCCGCTGTGCAGACATGATTTATCGTATTCCCGCAGCCATCCCTCGCAATCACGATGGTGCATCTCATGATACCTCCGGAAAACGGCGTACATTTTCCAAGATGGCAACGGCAGGTTTGACGGGGTTCTTCAACATGAAACCAGAAGTAGATTCCTTCCTCCGCACGAATATCTTCCTTTGTGCGCTTTATACAGGTTCGCTCGCGTGTTCGAAGACTGGTGCGGTGAATTCCGCATGTAGCGGATCATCACCCCGTGAGGATGTTTCATGGGGGCTTTCTGATATGAAAAATCGCAACTGATGTGCTGAAAACCGCGATTCATCCACAATCTCTTTCTCCGGACAGCATGGATGGATTCAGAAGGACGTAAACCTTCTGAAACAAAACAGCACCAATCGCCAACAAATGACGTTATAGTCGCTCAAGAGCTTTTACGCCAGTCTTTCAATAAAATGTTGTCCTGTCAGAAACGGATAACGACCGGTTCTCCGGAAAAGGAATAGATTGTTGCAATGGCATCCCGGAAGTAGAGAACCTGCGTGTTGCCGTCGTCCGGACTGTACATCTTTTTCAGGGAGGGATAGGCGTCAAGCATGGAGACTTTGGCCTCCCGCCGGTCATCGTTGACAAGAGTTCCGGAAACGCGAATCCACTTGTCGCCTTTCATTGCGCAGAGCTCTGTCTTGCCGTTGATCCCGAGCTGTTTGGAAACATTCTTCTTTTTCCCGGTCTGAATGTAGAGTTTTCCGTCGAAGATGTGGATGGTGCCGAACGGGCGAACTCGCGGCTGGTCGCCGTCGACCGTCGCAATGTAATAGACTCCGGCATCTTTCAGGAATTGATACACGTCTTTCATGTTTCCGCTCCTTTCTGTAACGGTTTTGGCCGATTCCGGGGTGGAGAGACATCCGCAGAGCAGAAGCGCTGTTCCGCAGAATGCCGCTGCAAGCAGTTGTTTGCCGTAACTCATTCGGTTTCCTCTATCGTTTCCTGTTGACTGTTTCCCTTGACGAACTCCGAACTCCCTGCTTTTTCTTCTCGATCTTACCCGATTCCGCAGAAAAAACATTTTCTTTCCCTGACGCTTCCGAAAGAGTTCCGGTCCGCTGCAAGGAAAATCCGGGGACATCGGATATAATAGCACGTCCCCGGGGATTGTCAAGACATGTCGCCCAATGCCGGGAGAATCTTCTTCCCTCTGCCGGAGATCGTCCTTTCCGCATTCCAGCCGGGAGAGTCTATCAGACAGAAAAGAAGAAATTGTTTCCTGCTGCTTTTTCCGTTTCGGAATTCTTGACTTCCCGTGAAAAGGAGAGCCGTCTTCCCTATCACGAAATCATCTCGTCCGGTTTCATTCCGGAGCGGAAACTCTTCTGTTTTCCGACGCATTTCAACCGCTCCCCGGCGATCCTGCGGCGGGAAGCGGAACGGATGGATCAGCTGCATTTCATTTTTCCCCGCGAGGCGGATGGTGAAGACCGCACCCTCCGCCCGAGGAGGAGAATATTATTTTTCTTTCCGCTCTTCCGATTCCATCTTGCGGAGCTGACGCTCCGTCAGAACCAGATACGCGGCGATCTCCTTTCCACTGCGCTCCCGCACGGAACCGTTCAGCAGGAAATCCGCGATGTTGGAAAGAAGACGCGCATTGTCCGCTTCTTCCGCCCGGGTCGGCTGCATCCAGAGGACATCGGTGGCAAAAAGGACATAGCCTTTGCCGTATTTTCCACCCAGCATCACCGGTTTTCCCCGACTGGAGAGAAGTACGTCGAGAGAACATTTCGCGTTCCGGCGGAACTCCCGGCAGACAAACATCTGAACGGATTTCACTCCTTTTGTCACGGGATGGCTCCCGGTTTCCGAAATTCTGATCTGGAAGGGATCCCCATATCCGCAGGCCCGGTCATCCCGAAGATAGGCTCCGGCGGAAAAACCGAATACGGGCCCCAGTCGCCACCAGATGGACTGATGGGTGTTCGCCGCCGTTTCCATGGAAGAAGCACAGACAAACAGATTGCCGCCGTTTTTCACATATTCCAGAAGATTGCGGATAAATGGAGATTTCACATTGCGGAGTCTGCTGACCGCATTGGAATTCGTCTCCAGAAGGATTATGCATTGAAACTCCTTCATCCGTTCCGGAGTCAGCAGACTGGAATCCTCTCCCCAGGTTTCCGCCCCGAACGAATGGAGCATTGCGGTCAGGTTCGGATACGCCAGTCGGGCCGGCATATAGCCTTTTTCTTCAATAAACAGGACTTTTTTTGCGGCAGGATCCGGTTTTTCCGGATTTTTCCGGAATCCCTCCAGACGTTTCAAAACTGCGGTCCGTTCCGGCGAAACCTTTTTCAAAGGCAGTTCCGAAATCCCTTTCCGCTCGAAGATCCAGACGCCCGGTTCCGTCGGAGCCGTCGATGCTTGAAATGAGCCCTGGACAAAACAGCCCTTCTGCTCCGGGTTGCGGACATTGCGGACAAGATATGCTCCTTCGAACGGCAGCCGGACAGTACAGGATCGCGCAAGTCCGCCCCAGTTATGCAGATAGAGCAGGAAACGTTCCCGGTCTCCGGCAATCTGCGATTCCAGAAACGGAAACTCCGCTTTGTTTCCGCTGTCCATGATTTCCACATCCGGCCGGATTCCGGCTTCCCGGAGGAGATCGCCGGCAAGAGCGTGCATCCCTGCGAGTTTCAGATTCGCTGCGACAAACACCACTCGCCCCTTTCCCCGCTTGATTTCGACAATCGCAGGGGAATGATCCGCATACCGGGCCAGTATGTTTGCATCCGTCTGAATGCGGAGGCCGCTCACTGCGCACATGTCGCCCCGGATTGTGGCGAAGCGGCGTCCCCGGTACAAGACCTCCGGAGTGCCGGAGCACTCCCCCAGCACCTTCAATCCGAGATAAGATTCCAGACCGGAGGATTCATAGCGCCGGAAATCCATCCGCAGAGAGTCCGGCGAAACAACCGCCGTTCCACCGTTTTCCACATAGGTCTTGAAATGTCGGAACGTTTCCGGCTGCACAATCCGCGCGTATGGATAGAGAAGAAGCGGATATTGTTCCGGCGTGACGTTCAGAATATTTTTTTCCGTCAGCACGGCGGTATGAATCTGCCGGAACATCATTGCCGCATACCAGGTCATGTAATCCCGGAAGTATCCCGCCAGCGGCGTGGGCAGTCCGCGGAAATAGAGAAACGGCATCAGCATGGCGGCTTTCGCGGTTCGGTTCCGGCTTGCCGGCATCGCGATTTCGCTGACCCGGTCAAGTTCCCGATTGAGTTCCGCCATGAACGGCCGCCAGGGATCATCCCAGTGCCAGATCACCACGCCCGATGCACCGTGCATCATGTGGGTCCAGAGGAACGAAGCATAATCCCGCTTTTCCAGCAGGCGGGACTGGTTGATCCGGTCGCCGGGAAGGACAAACACATAAAAGCGCAGTCCGTTCGCATAGTTGGAACCATCGACCAGAAAGGTGATCTGGTTCTCCTCCCCGTATTTCAAATACGGGCTGACATCATACTGATAGATCCGGTCCCATCCTGCCGGTTCCCCGACCTTGATCCCGTTGATCCAGACCGATCCTTTCTGAGCAACCCCTTTCCCGTACAGATAAAACCGCCGGGAGCCATCCTCGAAATCGGCCTTCAGACGTCCCGGGACGGTGAATGTGGTGCGATACCATCCGAACCCTTTCCGATCGCGGTAGCGCACCGTTTCATCCCAGCATCCGGGAACCGTCATGACGTCCCATCCGGAATCGTCGAAACCGGGTTTGAAGTATCCTTTTTTCAACCCGGAGGAATCGCTCTCCAGTTTGAATTTCCATTCGCAGGAAAAATTCTTGAAACTGTTTTTCCGCATGCTTTCCAGACTGGTCCCCGGCGTGGAGGTCCGCCCGACGATGCACTCCGGATTGATCGTCACTTTCCGGTTGTTCGAGGCGACAAAGTCGAAATGCATCGCATTGTGAGTCAGTGCATTCAGAACGCTTGTTTCATCCGCGGGTTCGCCCCGGTAATCAAAGGACGCCACGCCGGTATGCAGTCCGTTGATGTCGATTACGGAATCAAGAAGATCCGGATCGACGGCTCCATATCCGTCGCTGTCGCGCCCCCGGTGCCCGCGCCAGTCGATCAGAAACGGAGTGTCGGCGACCGTCCGGAAGAGTTTCTTCATTTCAACAAGTCCGGGAATCAGATCCAGCTGGCAGAACCGGAGCCAGTCATAGTTCATCTGCCAGTATTTCTCCACCATCTGCCGGCGGAAGCCGTGCGATCCGGCTCCGGGAAGAATCTCCGGACTCAGGTGCGGCGGCATGACCTCCTCCCATGTGCGGAAACTTTTTT